>CAZKEL010000010.1:1764-7292 GCA_964551815.1 uncultured bacterium | reverse complement strand
TTAGCACAAATAATTAACCACAGATTAACACAGATAGACACCGATAGTTTATCCACGACTTAGCATGATTTATTAACCACGAATTAACACAAAATTTAAAGCACCAGCCTCTCATATTCAAGCTTTGGATTCTTGAAATTTATAATGAGTGCAACTTTAACTCCTGTGGCTTTTAGATAGTTCAATGTTTGAGCCTGATCAATCTTGGATATCTTTTCTACTGTTTTAAGTTCAATTATTACTTTTTCTTCCGCAAAAATATCCGCAAAGTATTCACCTACTATCTTACCATGATAAATTACTTTTATTGGATATTGCTGCTTCGCTTTTATTCCCCTTTCTTTTAGAGCAATCATTAATGCATTTTCATACACTTTCTCCAGAAATCCACATCCCAATTCATTATGAACATCCATAGCAGCGCCAATTATTTCATAGGTGAGTTCTTTATGGTGGAAGGACATTTATACTCTATCTGTGCTGATCTGTGTCCATCTGTGGTTTCTCAAGGTAAGCGGGGGAATTTGTTAAAATCCGGTTTACGCTTTTCCTTGAAGGCATCCCGTCCTTCCTGGGCTTCTTCGGTCATGTAAAAGAGCATAGTGGCATCTCCTGCTAATTGCTGCAAGCCTGCCTGACCATCACAATCTGCATTCAACGCACCTTTCAGCATACGAAGCGCTATGGGGGATTTTTCCAGCATTTCCCGGCACCACTGCACCGTTTCTTCCTCCAACTTTTCATAAGGGACCACCGCATTGACCAGTCCCCAATCCAGAGCGGTTTTGGCATCATACATGCGGCAGAGAAACCAGACTTCCCGTGCCCGCTTCTGCCCGATAATGCGCGCCATATAGGAGGCTCCCCATCCACCATCGAAAGAACCAACCTTAGGACCAGTCTGCCCAAACTGTGCATTGTCAGCAGCAAGGGTGAGATCACAAAGCATGTGCAAGACATGACCCCCCCCCACAGCATAGCCTGCCACCATGGCAACCACTGGTTTGGGCATATAGCGAATGTGTTTCTGCACATCTAAAATATTCAGTCTTGGGACGCCATCCTCACCTACATACCCGGCATCTCCCCTGATTTTCTGATCACCACCGGAACAAAAGGCATGTTCACCCTCACCAGTTAAAATAATGGTGCCGATCTGCTGGTCTTCTCTTGCCTGTTTAAAGGCTTCTTTCAGTTCAAAAACTGTCTGAGGACGAAAGGCATTTCTCACTTCCGGGCGGTTGATGGTAATCTTGGCAATTCCAACAGCATCATCCCTGCCCCTTTCATATTTCAAATCTGTGAATTTTTGGATAGATTCCCAATGTATTTTCATCATATCTCCTCTAAATTTAATGGTCTGAACAGGGCATAAAATTACCAAAAGAAATGTTTGATCTACGACAATAATTCATCCATTGAATTTGTGTAAATTTGGGAAGTATGAATATGAAAAAGAACAGATATAACCAATCCATAATTGAAGAAATTGCCAACTCTGCAACCCACGGATTTGGTCTGGGACTCAGCACTGCAGGATTTGTCATTCTCATGGTACTTGCAAATGCAGAAGGAGACCCCTGGAAAACGGCTGCATTTTTGGTATATGGAACCAGTCTTACGGTTTTATATCTTACCTCAACTATTTACCATAGTCTTACGCATTCACGCCTCAAGGCAATTTTCCGACGATTAGACCATTCTGCAATTTACCTTCTCATTGCAGGAACTTATACGCCGGTCATTCTCATATCCCTACGGGATACCTGGGTGATTTGGCTGCTGCCCCTAATCTGGATAATGGCTGTATTTGGTGTGTATATTAAGATATTCTACATTCACCGTTACGAACGCCTTACCCTTTGGTTTTATTTGGTGATGGGATGGATGGCAATCTTAGCTGCAAAACCTCTTTATGATGCGATTTCTACAGAATCCTTTATTTGGATTATTCTGGGGGGATTAAGCTATACATTTGGTGTCATTTTTTACTCTTGGAGAACCCTCCCCTTTCAACATGCCATCTGGCATGGATTCGTCCTTGTTGGCAGTATTTCCCACTATTGGGGAATCCTGAACATCTGATTGACTTTCCCCCTGCCCTCTCCTAAAAAGGAAAGGGTGAATGGATTCCCTAATTTTAGTTTTATCCCTGATTCATTTTCTTTTACATTATTGGTGATATTTTCCACCCAATAATAGAAAGATTGAATAATGGCTGTAAACATTCGTCCTGAAATTCAGGATTTAGAAAGCACAATAATTTCCACCCGACGGGACATCCACCAACATCCTGAACTTGCCTTTGAAGAACACCGCACCGCTAAACTAGTTGCTGACCGTCTTGAATCCATTGGGATTGATGTCAAAACCGGTGTAGGCAAAACAGGTGTAATGGGAAACCTCAAGGGGAAAAATGGTGGCAGAACCATTGCATTACGTGCAGATATGGATGCCCTGCCCCTGCAGGAAACTGGAGATATTCCTTACAAATCAAAAAATGCCGGTGTTATGCATGCCTGTGGTCATGACGGACACACTGCCATGCTGCTGGGTGCTGCTGAGGCCCTTTCCAAAAACCGGGATAAAATTAACGGCACTGTCAGATTTCTGTTTCAACCTGCTGAAGAGGGCCAGGGAGGCGCTCGTTACATGATCGAAGATGGTGCCCTTGCAGGTGTGGATGAAGCCTATGGTATTCATCTCTGGAATTATCAGGAATTTGGTACTATCGGTGTAAAACCGGGCCCTATCATGGCTGCCGCTGATCTCTTTGAAATTACCATCCACGGGAAGGGTGGACATGGTGCTGCTCCTCAAGGCACAAAAGATGCCGTAATAATTGCCTCTCATCTGGTGCAGACTCTGCAAACCATTGTAAGTCGCAATACGAATCCCATTGAGTCAACGGTAGTCACCATTGGGCAAATTAACGGCGGCTACAATTTTAATATCATTGCAGATACTGTAAATATGAAAGGGACTGCCCGTGCCTATACAGAAGAAAATCGTCAGCTCATTAAATCTCGCATGGCAGAAATTATTCAAGGCACTGAACAGATATTTGATTGTATAATCAATTTTGAATATGAGGATGGGTATCCCCCCACCATTAATGACCCGGATGCTGCTGAAAAGCTACTGAACGCAGCCCGGAAAATCGTTGGAGACAGAGCCGGATATCCCTACCTCTCAATGGGAGGTGAGGATTTCAGCTATATGTTGCAAGAAGTCCCCGGTTGCTATTTTCTGATAGGTTCATCTCCTCCTGATAGAGAACCGCTTTCCGTACCCCATCACTGTTCCCATTTTGATATTGATGAAAGGGCGTTACTGGTGGGAAGCTCGGTGTTTGTGGAAATTGTAGAACAAATTTTAATTACGGAAAGGATATAAAAATGCCAACTACCATCAAACCGGATAATAGATACAAAACTGCTCAATTCATTGTTTTGTCCATCCTTACACTGCTGGGGATACTCATCGCAGGATTTATCCATATCCTGGTTCAAATGAACAAACCTGACCCACATGCCATTTCGGTTCTCTGGAGGGTGAGCTTGGGGATACTGTTTTCCATGTGGATAATCTCCATTCCCATGATCCATTTGTGGATAAAAAACCTTCAATATATTATTCATACAGACCGGGTTACTATCCATAAGGGAATTTTAACCAAAAAGAAACAGAATATACCCTATCGCTCTGTGACTGACTTTATTTTAAAAAGAGGTCCCATTGACAGAGTTTTAGGAATCGGATCCATTCAAATTCAAACGGCTGGTCAATCTGTATCCTCTACGGGATATGAAGGCTGCTTATCCGGCTTATTAGAATTCGACTCCCTCCACGCTGATCTCCGAGAGAAAATTAAATCTCTCCATCCTGTTTCAGAGACACCTACTAACAGTGAATCAACTGAAATTATTGATAATAATATTCTCAGTCAAATACTTGATGAACTTAAAGCAATCAAAGAGAATACACAGAAATGAAACCAGTACCACATTTGGATATTTAAGAAAATGTACTTCTGGCGGGAAGTTCGATGTTCTTTCGGTAGGAAAAGGGTGAAATTAGCCATAGTTGATTAATCAAATATTAACTATTTTATAAACCAATTTTATTAAATGAACCAAAATAAAACCATTGATCCAAAAACAAAAAAAGGTACTAACTTCGAAGAAACCCTGTGGGCGTCTGCCAATAAATTACGAGGCACGGTAGAACCATCTGAATATAAACATGTAGTGCTGGGATTACTCTTCCTGAAATTTGTCAGTGATACCTTTGAAGCACGCAAGGCAGAACTTATTGCAGAAGGGAAAGACAAATATGTAGATATGGTGGACTTCTACACCATGAAAAATGTATTCTATCTTTCTCCTGAATCCAGATGGAGCTATATCATGGAAAATGCAAAGCAGACGGATATAGCCATCAAAATTGATACAGCACTCTACACCGTTGAAAAAAATAATCCATCTCTAAAAGGTGCCCTTCCGGATAACTACTTTTCCCGGCTCAAAATGGATGTGAGTAAGTTGGCGGCTCTGCTGGACACCATCAACAATATTGATACACTCAAAGATAAACAACAGGACATTGTGGGCAGAGTTTATGAATATTTCCTAAGCAAATTCGCCATCGCTGAAGGAAAAGGAAAGGGCGAATTCTACACACCCAAATCCATTGTAAATCTCATTGCTGAAATGATTGAACCCTATAAAGGGAAAATCTATGATCCTGCCTGTGGTTCAGGGGGTATGTTTGTGCAATCCATGAAATTTATTGAAAGCCATCATGGCAATAAAAAAGATGTGAGCATTTACGGGCAGGAATACACCAATACCACCTACAAAATGGCAAAAATGAATTTAGCTATTCGGGGTATTAACGCCAATTTGGGTGCAGTGGCTGCGGATACCTTTGCCAAAGACCAACACCCAGATTTAAAAGCAGATTACATTATGGCCAATCCACCATTTAATCAAAAGGATTGGCGGGCAGAAAATGAACTAAATGATGACCCCCGTTGGCGAGGCTATGAAGTCCCACCAAAAAGCAATGCCAACTATGGTTGGATTTTAAATATGGTTTCTAAACTTTCTGAGAATGGTGTTGCGGGGTTTTTATTGGCAAATGGTGCATTAAGTGGCAGTGGCGACGAATACAAAATACGAAAGAAACTCATTGAAAATGACTTGGTGGAGGCCATTGTTATACTGCCCCAAAATATGTTTTATACCACCAACATTAGTGTGACTTTGTGGATATTGAATAACAATAAAACAGAGCGAACCATAGAATTGGCAGATATAACTCGCCAATACCGCAATCGAAAGGGTGAAATTTTATTCATGGATTTACGGCAAATTGGTATTCCCTTTGAAAAAAAGTTTATTCAATTCTCCCCAGAAAATATTGAACAAATCACAGAGACCTATCATGCTTGGCAGGCCTCCCAGCCTCCTAAAGGAGGTGATTCAGAAACCCAGCCTCCTAAAGGAGGTGATTCAGAAACCCAG
>CAZKEL010000010.1:0-1664 GCA_964551815.1 uncultured bacterium | reverse complement strand
TAAAGGAGGTGATTCAGAAACCCAGCCTCCTAAAGGAGGTGATTCAGAAACCCAGCCTCCTAAAGGAGGTGATTCAGAAACCCAGTCTTCTAAACCAAGAGCAACAAATTTCCAACCGTCTGTTTTACATTCTGCAAATCCTGCCATTTATGGAGATTTAAAGGTGCGGGCGGAAAAGATGCGGGCAAATCCCACCAAAGCAGAAAGCATTTTATGGGAAGCATTACGAAATAAAAAAATAGGAATCAAGTTTAGACAACAACATATAATTGACAATTTTATTGTTGATTTTTGTTCGATTAAAGCAGCAATAATTGTTGAGGTAGATGGAGAAATTCACCAAAACCAAATTGAAGAGGATAATACCAGAACTGAAGTATTGGAAGGATATGGTTACAGAGTTATACGTTTTACCAACAATCAAGTTATACATGAATTGGAAACGACTATTCAATCCATCATCAATTTATCCAATACTCTTCACACCTCCCCTTTAGGGGATAAAGGGGCCTTAGGGGATAAAGGGGCTTTAGGCTATGAAGACACTCCCGAATATTGCTATTCTGCAACTATAGAAGAAGTCAGAAAAAAAGATTATTCCTTAGTGCCATCTAAATACATTGAATTTGTGAATAGAGATGAAAGTATTGATTTCGATGAAAAAATGAAATCCCTGCAATCAGAATTTTCTGATTTATTAAAACAGGAAGAAGCATCAAAAGCAGATTTATTAAAGGTATTTAAAGAGTTAGGGTATGAGCTATGAAAAAAAAGAAAATTGATGTTCAAGGTATTTCAATAGCCTTCTATCAATCTGAAAAGAGCGACTATATATCATTAACAGATATTGCCAAATCGAAGGATGGTGACTCCAGAGCTGCAGATATTATTAAGA
Organism: uncultured bacterium; assembly: GCA_964551815.1. Lineage (GTDB taxonomy): Bacteria > Fidelibacterota > Marinisomatia > SCGC-AAA003-L08 > D37C17 > D37C17. Next base: position 769 of record CAZKEL010000010.1, on the reverse strand, counting down.
ATTGGCTAAGAAATAGAGGAACAATTGAATTCATCGGCACATGGGAGCAAATGCATAACTCTAAGTTTAAAGTGGTCGAATTCGACCACTTTAGAATGAATGCAGGATTAACAAGCTTTGTTCTTAGTCCAGGGAAATGGGTAGAAAAAACAAATGCAATTGGGATTGTTGTTAAAGGAGGTAAATATGGAGGTACTTATGCTCATAAGGATATTGCTTTTGAATTTTGTTCTTCCATAAGTCCAATTTTTAAACTGTATCTTTTAAAAGAATTCCAACGATTAAAAGAAGAACAAAAACAATTGGGCTGGACTGCCAAACGAGAGTTAGCAAAAATGAATTACCGCATTCATACCGATGCTATTAAAGAAAATCTTATCCCCAAACACCTGAGTAAAAAGCAAATTTCTTTTGTATATGCTAACGAAGCAGATATTTTAAATGTGGCTCTCTTTGGTAAAACAGCGAAGCAATGGCGGGATGATACTTCGGCAGGCTCAGCATCCGACAAAAAAGGGAATATTCGTGACCATGCAAATGTAGCTCAATTGGTTTGTTTGGCTAATTTAGAAAACCTAAATGCTGTTTTTATCAAGGATGGATTAAAACAAAGTGAACGATTGGTAAAACTCAATCAAATTGCCATTGAGCAAATGAACATTTTACTGCAAACGAATAAGGTGAATTTATTAAATGACTAAATCCAACTTTAGGCGGATTGGTGATTTTATTGAACAGGTAAAAGAGAAAAATTCTGAAGGAATATATC
>CAZKEL010000009.1:39712-52215 GCA_964551815.1 uncultured bacterium | reverse complement strand
GAGGTATCATTGGTGTCACCTGGATGGCAGGATATTGGGCAGTTATTATGCCTGCATGGATTTATCTAATAATGAAGTGGGGGTAAAATTCAAAGGCAGAATTAACATATAGCCCCCGTAATATTTACCCTTGAAAAGTTTACTAAAAAATAAAAGTAAGGAGATTTCATGGTAAAGTCAATTCTATCTATACTTATCATTTCATCCATTGGATTAGGTGCCTGCGGAAAATGCGGATCTGATGGGGCAAAAGATGATAAGGCACATAAAAGCCACGCTACGGTAAATGCCTTGGTTATGGAAGTTCCGAAGGACGGTCAATTAGAAGGTATTGTAATCACTTCCTGCGGTACCTGTAATCTAGGAGTGAAAGGAAAAGGTTGCAGCCTGTCAGTAAAAATAGGGGAAAAAACCTACCCTGTGGAGGGTACTACCATCCATGATCATGGTGATGCTCACGGAAAAGAAGGATTTTGCAGCGTGATAAGAGTTGCCCGGGCTAAAGGGGAAATAAAGAAAGATGTTTTCCACGCTGAATCTTTCGTGTTGGTAGGAGACTAACTCACAGGTCAGTAATAGATTATACAACCTAACGTAAAAGAAAAAGGGCAGTGGATAACCCATACTGCCCTTTTTTCCTATTGGGGAAAATGGTACTATACCATTTTTTAACCTTTTCCTGAATACCGGTATCTTTTATGCGCCTTTACAGTTAAGGCATGGTGAATTTGAATGATGGTGATCTGCTCTTCTGTGAGGATTTCCTGATGATTAGATTTCTTTGACAGCATTAGATTTACTGCAGAACTGATAAAAGTATCATCATCAATATTCCCTTCATTAAATTGAATCTGTAAATTTTCCATGTCTGTATTAAATTGTACAAATAGAGATTCGATTTGCTCCAACTGTTCCTCGGATAATTCTAACGCCCTAATCTTTTCTTCTTTAAATCTGTCCGGATTTTTTGCATGTTTTCCGAAATGTCTTTTATCGGATTTCATTTCCTCTTTTTTTGCTTCTAAGAGCTCCTTTTGTTCATCCGTCAGTAAATTATTTATGGATGCTTTCATAAATAGTCTCAGCGCAAAAATATTAGCTTTGAAAACTTCAAATGTGATTTCTTCATTTTTCCACTGAGCTTCTAATGTCTCTCTACGGGTATTAAAATCTGAAATGATGCCATGAAAAGTTTCCACCTGAGATTCATCTAAAAGTGATTCTAAATAGTCAACTTTTTTCTCAAAATGAATTTTATGTTTAGGTTCATGGTTCGGGAAGGAATTGAATCCATGGTCATGGAACTTACCCTCCTTTATACCTTCTAACAGTTTAGTTATTTGTTCTTCTGTGAGAATGTCAGCCAATGATGCTGCTAATTTCCACAAACTCCCCGGGTGTGCGTGGAGTTCACGGCTTTCATGCAGGCGGGTCCTTACAATCGTTTCCTGTGACCGGTCTAATTCTAATTCAGAGTTTAAATCTTCAATAAGGGCTTCCTGATCTGAAAACAGGTTATCTTTATCCGTTAAATTGGCTTCACAACCAATGGTTAACAAGGCTGTGATAGAGAAGAGAATGAGAGTTATTTTTTTCATTTTGTTCCTTTTTTATTTAATTGATTCCCCTAATAGACCGTGAAGTATAATAAAAGTTAACTGCCAATTTAAATAAATTTTTTAACTTATTGATATTTCAGTCGTCATAAAATCAAACAATGGAAGATGATACAACGCTAATACACGGATTTCTGAATGGAGATATTCATTGTTTTAATGAGTTAATCAGAAGACATGAACACTGGGTACATATAATGGTAAATCAAATTATAAAGCACAGGGAGGACTCTGAAGATATCGCTCAGGATGTCTTTGTGAAAGTGTATTTTTCCCTGAAAAAATTTCGATTTGATTCAGAATTTAAAACCTGGCTGTACAGAATAATTATTAACCGGATTAATAATTATTTTAGAAAACAAAAATTACTCTCTTGGTTTGGCCACGAATTGAATGAAGATATTACGCCTGAAGCAATTCAAACTAATCAGGGAGAGGGTAAATTATTTACTCTCACATCCCGATTGCCTGCCATGCAGCGAAATATTGTTCTTCTAAGGATATACCAGGATTTACCATTTAAAACCATAGGGAAAATTTTATCAATTTCAGAAAATTCTGCTAAAGTATCTTTCCATAAAGCAAAACAAAATTTAAAGCAATATTGGGGGCAGTCAAGTGAATCGGGAAACTAAATTTATAAATGCGGTACACAAAAAAATTAACCAAAAAAAGGAGCAACGGGTTAACCTCTTAACATTTGGTGCATCTATTTTTATAGTAATTATGATGATGACTTTTCACCAGAAAGAAGCGGATTATTTTACCGAAACCCTTACCGGTTTTTCTCATATGTATAATGTGGAAGTTTATACCTGGGAATATTTAGAAGATCTTACTGAAGATGAGATTTTCACCTATTTATTGGAAGGTGAAACTTTAGATGACTTTATAGATTTTGCAGAACAGGACGAACAAATTAAAAATTTAGTAAACTCAATTAATTGGGAGACAACACAATGAAAATATTTTTACTAATTCTTTGTTTGACAGGCTCAATTTTGGTGGGACAGCCACCCCACTTTGGCCCCGGTCATGAAAAGGCAAGAATGATGAAAAAATGGAAGCTAATCGAATATCTGGATTTGAATGATGAGCAAAGCGAAAATTTTTTCCTGCGGGTGAATAAACTTGAGAAAGAATTAAAAGAATTCCATAAAAAGGAAAGAGCAATTCGTGAAGAGTTGCAGGAGCAATTAGAAGCAAAAGCAATTGATGGAGAGGAAGCAAGAAAGCTCATTGCAGAATACTTCGATTTAAAGACTGATATTACTAACATACTAAAAGATCATCATACGGGAATAAATGATATTTTAACGGATGAACAACAGGTGAGATATGCCCTGTTTGAACACCAGTTTAAAAAGAAGATGAAGGACGAATGGTTTGGGAAAAAGGGTAAAAGAGGAAAGGGAAAGTTTTAACCAGAAAACTCCTCTGAACTAATGGTTATACAATCTTCCTGCTTGAGTTTTCCCCCTTACATATAAAGTCTTATTCCATGGCTAAAATAATTGGGCAATGACTTTAATCTAATATTTCAGCGTAAAATATGTTAGTGCCGGTAAAACCCTAAGTATAATTGGGACTTCTCCGCTTCGTAGGATCCGCGGATAGCAAAATTCCCGTCAGACAGAAAATTATCCATTGGAATCTCATTTAGTTTCATATGGAGGTGTTCTGCACTCCAAAACTCAAAGTTTATGGTGCTCTCAAAATCAAACTCAAATTTTTCCCCTTCCAATACAACCTGATTCATTAACTGTGTAACCTCACCATTGCTGGACTTACTGATATTAACTTTTGTGTCCTTCACTATTTCCAGCGACAGAGTATAGGGAGCAAATAGTTTAATTATTCCTGTAAAATCCCTGTCTTTCTTCTCAGAAAGAAAATCGTTATTATTTAGAGGAAGATGATTGAATAGTAAAATTGAATTACTTTCCTCATTGGGAGGAAAGTCAACCGTCTCGGATGCTATATTTAATGTAGGCTGTTTGGGTGAGTCTTTAAATGCAGGGGAATTTTCTCCCACATCTTCAGGAGATTGGGTTAAGGATTTTTTTTTTCAGCAGATTCCTCAGTAGAAGGCAATAATTCCGGAGAGGATGGTTCTTTATTTTCTTCCATGACTGACGGTGATTGTGTAGTAGAAGGCGGGGGGGTATCCAGCTCTTCTGATTGTTCATCAGTGATTTTCCCCGCCCAAAAGAGAATGAGAAATATACCAACTATTACTCCTGCCCCTGTGGCAATCTGTTTTGGGGAAATTTGTGCCAGAAATGGTGCAGGCTTTTCCCCCATTCCAGAGGATACAGAGTCAGAAGGTTTGGGTTTTAACTCAATATCAGGATTAGAACTAATTTTCCCGGTGGTGTAAAGTTCATAGTCCACCAGAGCTTTACCTGAATCTGCACCAATATATTCTGCATAGGCACGCAAGAATAAACGCATGTAAACAGTTGGGAGAACCTGAAAATCGCCTTCTTCAATAGATTGAATATATTTGGGATTGATTTTGGTGAATTCACAAATTTCACCAATTTCAATATTTTGGGATTCCCGGTGCTGTTTCAGGGTATCAAAAAATGAATCTGTACTGGTCATAAGGGGCAGAAAAATTAAGGTGTTCCTGAAAGACTGTCCAATAGATTAATCCCCAGTTTTTTTAATTCTGTATAAAAACGAGATAGGGGAAATCCCACCACATTATCATAACAGCCGATTATTTCTTTTACAAAAAGGCAGCTCCAGTCCTGAATGCCATAGGAGCCTGCTTTGTCATAGGGTGGGCAGGACTCAATATAATAATGTATTTCACTTTGGCTTATCTCCCTGAACTTTACGCTGGTCATTTCTACAAATTGGTGGTGAATTTTCCTGCTGGCACAGGTGAGAGCAACCCCGGTAAATACGGTATGAGTCTTTCCACTGAGAGATTCTAACATGGATTCAGCCTGGGGTCGGTCATCTGGCTTTCCTAAAATATGGTCTTCTAATACTACAATGGTATCTGCGCCGATTACCAAGGCATCGGGGAAATGGTTCCCTACATCATTGGCTTTCATTTCTGCCAGTGTGCGGCAATATTCTTCAGGATTGCCATTAGGGGCCAGGCAATCTTCATCCACATTGGGGAGAATGATATCAAAGGGGTAATTCAATCTCTGCAGCAGCGTCCTTCTCCTGGGACTACTTGATGCTAAAATCATTTTCATGGAATTTTCGCCAATTTGTAAATATCCTCAAAAAGGGGTTTACCCTCTGTTTTGGCCCTTATATGATAAAAGTAAGCTCCCCCTGGTATTTCCCTGCCTGAAGCATCTAACCCATCCCAGGGTATGGAGGTAAATAACTCGGTGGCAGTAATTTCTAATCGGGTGATTATGATCCCCTCCAGAGAGTACACGGTGAGGGAAATATCTGTGGGTAAATCGGATACAAACATGGTGAAATGGGTATTATCGGTAAAGGGGTTTGGAATGGGATACACCTTGCTTAACAGGAGAAATTCTGAGGGAGTCTTTTCCAATATATCCCATTGTTTTGTGATTGAGCTTTGATTATTAACACCATCCCAAGCCTCAAAATAAAACTGCTGCTTTCCCGGGTTTAAATTAGCGGGAACAGGAATATTGAGCCATCCCTTCGAACAGTTCGTATAAGTGAACTCCTCACCTGAAATTAAAATTGACTCATCCTCTCCAAACGCATACCGAATGCCGTGACCCACCGCTTCCATGAGGTTTATGCCGGATTCATCCTGCAGCTCTACCACAATGGAAGTTGAGGGATCGAGTGCAGCACCCTCATTCAATTCTGTATTATTTTGGAACAGGGTAATTTTAGGACCCTCCATATCAACAATCTCCGAAGCGGTGGAGGAAAGGGGAAGCGAAGAGATATATTGAATTTTTCCATTTTTACCTTCACTGTCCTGATACAGGCGAAGAGTTGCAGTGCAGTCTAAACAAAACCCTGCATCCAAAGGGATCCGGAAACAGGCATCATAGTCATCAAAATGTACATTGGCAAAATTGACGCCGGGAGAAGAGAAGAACAGAGTAGAGTCTTCTCCGAAATTGACCTCTTTGTCATTTGCACCAACCAATAAGTTAGAGGTAGGGGCAGTAGTTTCCACCTCAAGAGTTTGTTCCTCAATCAGGGTGATAGATTCGGGGAAGGATTTAATGAGGGAATTATCTTTCCTGGGGAAGGGTAGTGTTAATGCAGGGTCGCCAAAAGTATGAAATTTATAATACCCATTATTTTTTGCCAGCCGTACAATTTCACCCAGACGATAATTATGACTCTCCTCTATATATTGTCTGAATCCTGCAGTACTGGTAATGCCAAACAGACTATTGAGGTAGTTACTGTTTTCCGTATATCCTACAGCATCAGTAGTTGCCACAATGGCAATGGCTCCCCCAGATTCAAAGAGGAGAGCTTCCATAAAAGAGTTTTCTCCGTAGTATTTGCCGAAAGAACAGGTACCGGCAATCCAGATAGGAAGTTTGTTGTCAGCAGGGTGAATCAGTTGTAAATCACGGGATTTCGTCAGGAGTTTTTCCCCTGCCCAAGTTGACGGATCACCGTGTCCGATATAATTGATCATTGCCAATCCATTGTTCAGGTTTCGGATAATTTTTTCGGTGAGAGTAGGGTAGGCACATCCGGTGGGAGTCTGTTTCAAAAGGTATTGTACACCATATAAGGGGATAACCGGCAGGAAAGGCTGGAGAGAATCGTAAATATTGTCGGAATTGGTAGTATGGCTGAATTCTGAATTTTTATAGGCACAGCTGCGATACATATCATCTGCCACCAGCCCTAATTTGCTGCGCCAAATGCCAGGGGTAGGAGTAAGGGTATAAGTACGAATATTCTCTACAATTTTTTCTGCTTCCTGCACAGTAGAGACGGGAATTCTGCCGCTGGCCAGCTGTGGGTTTCCACTGAAAATATTCTCACTATGGGGAGTACTATAAAAATCATCTGAAGGGTAGTCGTTATTATAGTAAATAGGAGGGATGGTAATTTCATCACCCAGCATTAATAAAAATTCTAAATCAGGATGCAGGCTTATCTGGTTTTGTAAATAATTTCTGATGTCAAATCCCGTGAGCAGATTCCCGATAGTTTCAACGGTAATGACTTCAGTAATCAATTGATGTGCAGACTCCACTTCATTAGAATGCATTTCTGCCAAACTTTGGGCTGCAGAAAGGTAAGATTCAGAGGTTAATATGAGGTATTGTGTACCTTCAATTCTCTTGTTTAATTGCAATTCCGGAGCATCCAATAGAAAGGGATGCGTGTAATTATCAAACTCTGCAGGTTCATACTGTATTTCCAAATCACCTTGAGATAATATTTCTAATCTTCTCCCTACTATCCTCCAGGGTATGACCTGAATATTCACAACGGGGGTTAATTTATGCCATTGTACAGGGGATATTTGGATTGACTCTGGTAATTCCAATCCATCAGGGGCATCACCGATAATTTTCCATTCTGGGTAATGTAATTTCAAATTCACAGAAGACGGATTCTCTGTAATAATCTGCCAGTTAAAAATGTCAATTTCAATTTCTTGGATAAAAATGGCTGCATTGGTTTCAGAATATTTCCAGTGGATGGAGGTTATTTCGGGTTCTTCTGTTGGGTTAATAAGTATAGTATGAGATTTTCCCCAGAGAGCTGCAGTAAACAGAAAGATGATTAAATGGAATTTCAACCGGAAAAACATAGGGATCAATTTACAGGATTTTTAACTAACTGTTAAACTCTCAACAGATGTGAAAACTATATTTTCAATATTCCATCTCTTACATTTATTCATTAATTATAATAGCTCTATTGGTTGGATTACATTGGTAAAACCCCCTAAATTTAAAGTCTTTCCCCGACGGGAAATAACCAATTATACATCATCAGGGAGAATTTATGACTTTTAATTTTGACTGGATACAATCCTATTACAACAGCCTGCCGCAGAAAATGAATGATCTGCGAAATCTTTTAAAGCGTCCCCTTACCCTCACCGAAAAAATATTATATGCCCATCTTTCTGATGATCTTAGGGAATATAAAAGAGGGGCTGACTACGCCGAATTTAACCCTGACCGAGTCGCCATGCAGGACGCTACAGCACAAATGGCACTACTCCAGTTCATGATGGCAGGCAGAAATAAAGTTGCTGTTCCTTCAACGGTACATTGTGATCATTTGATTCAGGCAAAAGCAGGCTCAAAAGAAGATATTGCTACCGCAGAAGATACAAACTCTGAAGTCTATGATTTTCTCTCATCTGTCTCAAATAAATATGGGATAGGATTCTGGAAACCCGGTGCCGGCATCATCCATCAGGTCATCCTGGAAAATTATGCCTTCCCCTGTGGTATGATGATTGGGACTGACTCCCATACAGTGAATGCCGGTGGACTTGGAATGGTTGCCATCGGAGTTGGTGGTGCAGATGCAGTAGATGTAATGGCGGGTATGCCCTGGGAATTGAAATTTCCCAAAATAATAGGTGTGCATTTAACGGGTACATTAAGTGGTTGGACATCCTCTAAAGATGTCATTTTAAAATTAGCAGGTATTCTAACTGTAAAGGGGGGTACAGGTTCTATAGTAGAATATTTTGGTGAAGGGGCTGAAACTCTTTCCTGTACCGGCAAAGGAACCATCTGCAATATGGGGGCTGAAATCGGAGCGACTACCTCTCTGTTTGGATATGGTGAAAAAATGAAGGAATATTTGGTGGCTACCGACCGCAGGGATGTTGCCCAGGCTGCAGATGCCGTAGCTGAACATCTGAAAGGGGATAGGGAAGTCTATGCTGACCCTGCAACCTACTTTGACAGAGTCATTGAAATCAATTTAGATGAATTGGAGCCCCACCTCAATGGTCCTTTTACGCCTGATAAAGCCTGGCCCATCTCACAATTTAAAAAAGCAGTTGAAGATAATGACTATCCTGCTAAAATGGAAGTAGGACTCATTGGCTCATGTACCAACTCCTCCTATGAAGATATGGACAGAGCGGCATCATTGGCAAAACAGGCTAAAGAAAAGCACTTAACAGTAAAAAGTCAGCTCACCGTCACTCCCGGTTCTGAGCAGGTGCGTTATACAATAGAAAGAGACGGGCAGCTGCAAGCCTTTGAAGATATTGGGGGACTCGTTTTAGCCAATGCTTGTGGTCCCTGTATTGGGCAGTGGGCGCGTAGTGGTGCGGAGAAACAGGAAAAAAACTCCATTATCACTTCTTTTAACCGAAATTTTGCCAAGCGAAATGATGGAAACCCTAATACCTACGCTTTTGTTGGCTCACCTGAAATGGTAACAGCCTTAGCAATTGCAGGAGATATGACTTTTAATCCTTTAACCGATAGTCTAATCAACGAGAACGGCGAAACTGTAAAGCTTGACCCGCCCACCGGAGATGAACTTCCCCGTGAAGGATTCGCAGTCGAGGATTTGGGCTATCAGGAACCTGCTGCATCTGGTGATGGTATTAATATTGTTATCAATCCGGAATCTGATCGTCTGCAGGCGTTGACACGCTTTAACCACTGGGATGGGCAGGATTTTTCGGGGCTCCGCCTCCTTATCAAAGCCAAAGGAAAATGTACCACTGACCATATTTCTATGGCAGGCCCCTGGCTGCGGTATCGCGGTCATTTGGAGAATATTTCCAAAAACCTGCTTATGGGAGCCACCAATGCCTTTAATGATACGGTAAATCTGGTAAAGCATCAGCTAACGGGCAATTATGACAAAACCCCTATGGTGGCAGATGCCTATCGAAAAGCAGGGGTGAATTCCATCGTAGTTGGAGATGAAAACTATGGCGAAGGCTCCTCCCGGGAACATGCAGCCATGGAACCAAGATTTGTTGGAGTAAAGGCAGTTTTGGTAAAATCATTCGCCCGCATTCATGAAACCAATTTGAAGAAGCAGGGAATTCTTGCTCTCACCTTTGCTGATCCAAATGATTATGATAAAATTCTGGAAGATGATACTTTTGAAATTACCGGTTTAACACATTTTCAGCCAGGGGAGCCTTTAACGGTATTTGCCCATCATAATGATGGAACAAGTTCGGAAATTATTGCCAACCATACCTTTAATAAAAATCAAATTGATTGGTTTAAAGCCGGTTCTGCATTAAATGGACTTGCACAGGCAGCAAACTTGACAGAATAAAATGGCTGAAATCGCTGTTATTACCGGAGCCTCACAGGGTATTGGAAGGTCTCTCGCCCTTCAATTGGCAAAACATGAATATCAGGTAGTCGTCTCTGCTCGTTCCTCCGATAAACTAAATGCTTTAGCTGCAGAAATCACACAAAATGGGGGGCAGGCAGTTTCTCTTCCACTTGATCTTACTAAACCTGAATTTATTGATCACTTTAAAAAAGAAGTAAGTAAACTTGGTACACCATCACTCCTAATTAATAATGCAGGGGTTGGTAGGTTTGGCCCTACGGAGGAGGTCACGCTCCAGGATTGGGATACCCAATTAAATACCAACCTCAGAGGTGCATTTTTAGTTACCAAAGCTGTGCTTCCCCAAATGAAAGAAAAAATGCAGGGGACCATTGTATTTATCAACTCTGTTGCCGGTCTGCAGCCCTTTTCACATTCAGCAGTATATGTGGCCAGTAAATTTGGCTTGCGGGGATTTGCATCAGCCCTGCGTGAAGAATTAAGAGAATTTAATATAAAGGTTATTTCTGTACACCCCGGTGCAGTAAATACTCCCTTTTGGGAGACTATTCCCGGTGAGTATCCTACACAGGATATGCTAGATATGAATGCATTGACTGAGAACATTCTGCAAAATATTCAATCTCCCGGTAATTTAACGGTAGAAGAAATGATTATCAGGCGGGTTGCAGGAGATTTTTAAGATGTTTACAGTCAGGTATTTCACTTGCATAGAAAAAATGAATCAGTCTAATTTTGCAGGCTCTGCTTTTACCCCTTTTTCAGGTTTTGATTATGTTTGAGCAGCTTAACGGCAGATTTGCAAAAATAATCAAAAATATAAAGGGGCAGGGGAAGATAACTGAAAAAAATATTTCAGACACTCTCCGGGATGTACGCCGTGCATTATTAGAAGCAGATGTTAACTTTCAGGCAGCAAAATCGTTCATCAACCGCGTGAAGGAAAAAGCCTTAGGGGAAAAAGTGTTTACCACTGTCACTCCCGGGCAGCAATTCATTCAAATGTTGATGACGGAGTTAAGTGCTTTCCTGGGAGGAGAGAATGATGGTATTCGCTTTAATTCTACTGGGAAAACTATTATTCTTCTTGCTGGTTTGCAGGGCTCGGGTAAAACTACCACTGCTGCAAAACTGGCTTGCTTTTTGAAGAAAAGATGGCAAAAGTCATCTGCATTGATTGCCGCTGACCTGCAAAGACCTGCAGCGATAAAACAGTTACAAGTTCTCGGTGAACAAATCCAGGTGCCGGTTTATGCAAAGATGGATACTAAGGATGTAACCTCTGTTGTAAAGGCAGGCTTAGTTGAACATAGACAGGCTGATGTGATCATTATTGATACAGCAGGCAGACTACATGTGGATGACAGTCTGATGGATGAATTACAGCAGGTGAATAATCTTGCCAATCCGGATGAAATATTATTTGTTGCAGATGGAATGACGGGACAGGATGCGATTACCTCTGCTAAGGCATTTAATGAGACGCTTCAAATCACTGGTGTTGTGTTGACAAAAATGGATGGAGATTCCCGCGGTGGTGCTGCTCTTTCCATCAGGGAAGTAACGGGGAAACCCATAAAATTTATGGGTACTGGTGAGACTATGAAAGATTTTGATCTCTTTCACCCGGAACGAATGGCCCAACGGATTTTAGGCATGGGAGACGTGGTTTCCCTGGTTGAAAAAGCTAAAGAAGTGTTTGATGAAGAAAATGCGGCTAAATTGCAGGAGAAGATGTTGTCCAACTCCTTCACTTTGGAGGACTTTCAATCTCAATTAGCACAAATGCAGAAGATGGGACCTATGTCAGACATGCTAAAAATGATTCCCGGAGCGGGAAAACTTGGGAATCTGAAAGTAGATGACCGTCAGTTAAAATGGACAGATGCCATCATTAAATCAATGACACAAAAGGAGAAAATTTCTCCTGAGATCATTAATGGTTCAAGGCGAAAACGCATAGCCCTGGGCAGTGGAAGACCAATTCAGGAAGTGAACCATTTATTAAAACAGTTTCATCAAATGCAAAAGATGATGAAAAAAATTGGAAATAAAGGAAGAATGAAACTTCCTTTTGGATTTAAATAGGAGATATATTCGTGGCAGTAAAACTACGATTAAAGAGAATGGGCCGGAGAAAGCGTCCTTTTTACCGTTTAGTGGCAATTGATTCCCGTAAACGCAGGGATGGTGCTGAACTTGAAAGACTGGGATGGTTTGATCCGCTTCACACTGATGTTGCTGTAGAAATTAAAGAAGACAGAGTCCTGCATTGGTTAGGTCAGGGAGCTCAACCTTCTGAAACGGTAGATAATATTTTTACAGAAATTGGACTCAATTATAAAAGACATCTGATTCGTGAGGGTAAAAGTGAAGAAGAAATTGCCACCCTGTTAACCGAATGGCAGGCAAACCAGGCTGAGAAAAAGGCTGCCCTTGCTGAAAAGAAAGCTGCAAAGAAAAAAGCTGTACCAGTAGAGGAAGCAGGAGACAGCAGTCAGGAAGCAGGAACAGAGGATAAAAGCGAAGAAGCCGAAACTGCAGATGTAAAAGCTGAAGAAGCGGCGCCGGAAGAGGAAGCAGGAGAAAGTAGTCAGGAAGCAGGAACAGAGGATAAAAGCGAAGAAGCCGAAGCTGCACCGGCAG
>CAZKEL010000009.1:12879-39612 GCA_964551815.1 uncultured bacterium | reverse complement strand
AGGAAGCAGGAGACAGCAGTGAGGAAGCAGGAAAATCTGAAGAAACTGCGGAAGAATCAAAGGAAGAAAATTAGATTTTAAATCCATCAAGTAAAAGCGGAGAAAATGATGAAAGAGTTATTGACTGATATGATTAAGGCAATCGTTGATAAACCGGACGAAGTGGATATCACTCTGACGGAAAGTGAAAACACAAAAATCTACGAATTACGCCTTGGTGACGGAGATGTGGGTAAGGTCATCGGCAAAAAAGGAAAAAATGTAACTGCCATCCGCACTCTGTTATCAGCTGCAACTGCAAAAGAAGGCGGAAAACGCTCTATTCTTGAAATAATTGAGTAACCTGCCTCCTCCTGATTTGGTTCCAATGGGAAAAATTTTAAAACCCAGGGGACTGAAAGGAGAGGTTTGGACTTCCTTTTTTAATGAAAGTGATTCAGCATTAATTAAAGGATGTATTATCTGGCTGCAAAGGGAAAATATCCCTCCTGCCAGAGCAGAAATTGAATCACTTAAATTTGCCGGTGAAAAATCCTGGATGAAATTAGTTAAAATTGACTCCAGAACTGAAGCGGAAGCAATACAGGGAATGGCAATCTGTTTTCCCCGTAGTGAATTTCCTCCTTTAGTGGGGGATGATTATTATCTGGTTGATCTCATAGGAATAACCGTAGTTGATGAAGACGGAAAACCCTTAGGGACAATATCAGATACTCTACAGCTTCCGGCTCAAAATGTAATAGTAGTAGAGGCTGATGAAAAGGAATACCTGATTCCCTTTGTAGATGCCCACATTAAGCTCTTTGATAAAGAAAAAAAGATCCTCATCGTAAAAGAGGTGGATGGATTAGTAGAATGATGCAGGTGTTTATTCTCACCCCCTTTCCTGAAATGGTAGAATCGGTGCTTGGTGAAAGCATCATGGGGAGAGCAGTTAAAAAGGGACTGGCTGCATTTCATATTAAGAATCTTTTTGATTATGCTGATCCACCCCATCACCGTATTGATGATTATCCCTTTGGCGGGGGTGCAGGAATGATTTTAAAACCAGAACCTGTATTCAGAGCAGTGGATGAAATCAGAGATGAAGTAGGAGATTCTACATCACTGAGAATCCTATTTCCTACTCCTGATGGTGAACAGTTTAATCATGAGATAGCCGTTGAACTAAGCAGAGAAGACCATCTGGTTTTCATCAGCGGACATTATAAGGGAATAGACCAGCGTATCAGAGAAAAACTGGTGACAGATGAGGTATCTATCGGGGATTATGTACTCACAGGCGGTGAACTGCCTGCCTTAATTATGCTGGATGCAGCTGTTCGCTTGATACCGGGTGTGTTAAACAGATATGAATCAGCAGAGTCTGATTCTTTTGCAGGATATTTATTAGATGGTCCCCATTACACCAGACCTGAAAATTATCGGGGCATTGGTTCACCCAAAGTATTGCTTTCGGGAAACCATAACAAAATTGAAGACTGGAAAAAAAAACAGCGTGAAAAAAAAACTAAAATCCGCAGACCGGATTTATGGGAAAAATATAAAAGTTTAGAATGATTGGAGAATCCATGAAGATCAGTGAATTTGAAAACAACAGTATAGGTGATGAAATGAAATTGGATGAGTATTATCTCATGGCAGAAAAAGAAGAATCTGCTGTAGTAGAGGAACCAAAAGATGGTGAGCAGCCACCGGAAGAGGTTGATTCTGAAAGTTCTGCAGAAACTTCACCGGCAGAGGAAGCAGGAGACAGCAGTCAGGAAGCAGGAACAGAGGATAATAGCGAAGCATCTGAAACTGCAGAAATAAAAACTGAAGAAGCTGTATCGACTGAGGAAGCAGGAGACAGCAGTCAGGAAACAGAAACACAGGGTACCACCGAAGAACCTGAAACTGCAGAAATAAAAACTGAAGAAGCTATACCGACTGAGGAAGCAGGAGACAGTAGTCAGGAAGCAGAAACACAGGGTACCACCGAAGAACCTGAAACTGCAGAAGGTAAAGCTGAAGAAGCCGGCCCAACTCTTTCACCTGAGGAAGCAGCTGTATTAGGTCAGCAAACAGATATTGTACAAGCCACCTATACGGATATGCGGAAAGATTTACCTGAGTTTCAGTCCGGTGATACAGTTGCAGTGGGATATCGAGTTGTAGAGGCAGGAAAATCCAGAATTCAGCTTTTTGAAGGAGTGGTCATTAAAATTTCTGCCGGACATGGTTTAGACAAGACTTTTACCGTTCGGAAAATTTCCAGTGGTGTTGGTGTGGAAAGGATTTTCCCTTTTCATTCTCCCAATATTGATTCTGTGAAAGTATTGAAGCGGGGTAAAGTACGCAGAGCCAAACTGTATTATCTCCGTGACAGGGTTGGTAAAGCCACCCGAATTAAAGAACGGACAAATCTTTAAATAAAAAGCCCGGCAATCGCCGGGCTTTTTTATATGTCCCTGGGCGTGATAATCCCTACAATGTAAAAGACAATCGTAAACCTTCATTCTGGTATTTTGTTATAATTTATCAACATGAGTGACTAAATAAGGATTTTTCCTTGATAAAATTTCTGTAATTCCACTTCCTAACATCCCCCTAAATTAGGTGCCCCTCCTATGAGTCAATTACAGAAGAATATTATCATTACCAGCCTGGGGCATTTTCTGGTGCATGCTATGACGATGATCCTGCCGGCTATTCTGGTCATTTTAGAAAAGGAGTTCACTGTATCCCTCTTGTATTTAGGTGAACTGGCTACCATTCAGATACTGTTTTTAGGACTGGGTGGATTCCCTTCAGGGTTTTTAGCAGACAGATTTGGTTCGCGGTTAGTACTCATTATTTATTTTATCGGGCTTATTTTCTCCGCATTCTGGCTGTTCTTTTCCACTACCTTTACCATGACAGCACTGGGGCTGGGCTTTTTAGGGCTGATCACCGGGCTCTACCATCCTGCAGGGCTGAAAATGGTCTCGCATTCTCCTAATGTTTCCCGGTATATGTCTTACCATGGCGTATCCGGAAGTTTGGGTTTGGCAGCAGGCCCCATTTATGGGGCATGGATGTCCAGCTGGCTGGGTTGGCGTTATGCCTATCTGTTTATGGGAATCCTTGCCTTGGCAGCTCTCCTTTTTCTGCTTACTTACCATCGTGAACCCCAAAAGAGAAAAGCATCCTTCAGTATCAAAGGAAAATTCAACAAGGCACACCTGCTCATCATTTTTGTCGCCTCTCTTTGGGGTTTTGCCCATCATGGACTTTTCAACTTCCTGCCCTATTACTTTGAAGAAACTGTAGAAACTTCATTGGGAGCTGTGGTTGGGGCAGGTTTCCTCACAGGCTTTGTCCTGCTGCTGGGCATAATAGGACAGCTTGGCGGTGGAAAACTTGGAGAAAAGTATCCCAGAAAAAAACTGTATATCTGGGTGGTGCTGCTCAATATCCCCTTTCTCATTGGGATGGCATTCCTAAATGGAATTTCTCTGGTGGTAGTAACCGGTATGCTGGGTGCAGTAAATTTTATGTTCCAACCCATAAATAACAGCCTGTTGGCAGACGTTACCCCCACAGAAAACAGAGGCATAATCTACGGTTTTTCTGCAGGCATCAGTTTTGGAGTTGGATCCTTTGCAGGACTGGCAGGTGGATACCTGGGGGAGATATTTAGCATCAATGCCATTTTCCCTGCTATGGCTGTGGTTTTACTCCCTGCAGGAATCCTTGCAATTCTGTTGAAAAAATCCATCTAATTCTATTACATTAATACCCCTTTTTACCGACGGAATATCAATAAACCAATTCATTTTAACGGAGAAAAAACATGACCCTGAAAGAAAAATTGATCGCATTGGAAGACAGAGTAAAGAGATTACAGCAAATTGGTCTGTCACTTTCAACGGAGGATGATATCAATGTAATCTTTGAGCTTATCATGGAAGAAGCGAAGAATATCACCAATGCAGATGGCCGAACCCTGTATATGATTAGTGATGACGGCAAAAGCATGAAATTTGAAATTTTGCGTACGGACTCCATGAATTTTGCCCAGGGTGGTACAACCGGGGTTGATATTACTTTTCCGCCTATGCAGCTTTTCGATGAAGCTGGCAACCCCATCCATTCAAGTATCGTCGCCTATTCTGCTACCACCGGCAAAACGGTGAATGTGAAAGATGCCTATACAGAAGTAGGGTTTGATTTTACCGGGGCAAAAAACTTCGATAAAACCACTGGCTACCGAACAAAATCTGTTCTATCTGTTCCCTTAAAAAATCATGAAAATGATATTGTTGGGGTAATGCAGCTTATTAATGCCACAGATAAGAAAAGTGGTAAAGTCGTCACTTTCTCCAGCGATATGCAGCAGCAGATTGAATCATTGGCTTCTCAGGGTGCCGTTGCTCTTACCAATAAACGCTTAGTGGCTGAACTGAAAAATCTGTTTGAGTCCTTTATTAAACTTATTGCAACGGCTATTGATAAAAAATCTCCCTATACGGGTGGTCATTGTGAGAGGGTGCCTGAAATTGCCATGATGCTTGCAAATGCCGTCGAAGATACTAAAACCGGTAAATATGCAGATTTTGCCATGACAGAAGATGAACGCTATGAACTCTACATTGCTGCCTGGCTCCACGATTGCGGAAAGGTGGCAACTCCCCCTCATGTGGTAGATAAGGGCATGAAACTGGAAACCATTACCGATCGCATTGAAACGGTGGATACCCGTTTTGAAGTACTCAAGCGGGATGCAGAAATTACCATGCTGCGTAGGCAGATTGAACTGATGAAGGAAGGGAATTCCAATGGTGCTATCTCTGAAACGGAGGAAGAATTCAATAATAATATTTCCCGTCTGAATGAGGAAAAGGAGTTCATCAGAAAAACCAACCGAGGGGGTGAATTTATGGAAGAAGACGATCAAAAACGGGTGGCTGATATTGGTAGGTACACCTGGGAATCTGATGGAGAGACTATAAATTTCCTGGATGAAAAAGAGGTTAGAAATCTGCAGATTCCAAAAGGAACTCTACTCCCGGAAGAGCGAGAAATTATCAACGATCATATTGTCATTACCATTGATATGCTGGAAAAACTCCCTTACCCAAAGAATTTGAAAAATGTACCTGAATTTGCCGGGGGTCATCATGAAAAATTAGATGGGACTGGTTATCCAAAAGGATTGAAGGATGAGGACATGAGTACTCAGGCAAAAATCATGGCCATTGCGGATATTTATGAAGCACTCACTGCTGCAGACCGCCCATATAAAGATGGAAAGAAGCTATCTATGGCAATGCGCATCATGGGCTTTATGAAAAATGATTATGAAATAGACAAAGACTTGTTTGAAATTTTCGTGAAAGAAGGAGTTTATAAACAATATGCCGAAAAATATGTGAAGCCCGATCAGATAGATGATGTAGATGAGGAAGCCGTTTTAAAATGATGGATAAGAAACTAATGGAAATGACTCGTGAGGAATTGAAATCCTATATTTTTCAACTCCAGGAGTTTATTGAAAATGAGCAGAAAACCGGTAAGGATGTGGATACCATTTTAGATGAAACTGATATTTTTGATGAATTTGAGGAAATTCTTCCTGATGAAGAATTCCCCATTTTCGTTATTACTATTCTTAATGGATTTCAGTCCGATGCTATTTTAGATACCTTATTAGATGCTATTGAAAAATGCAAAAAAGGAAACGGGTAACATGATATTTCATAGGATAAAAAACGGATGAGTTCAACTGCCAAAGTCCGGGAGGCTTATAAGGAAATCCCTTCAGTAGATGAGCTGCTATCTTATTTTAAGAATGAATTGAATGCAGCCCCCTACCCCTTATATTTACAGACCATCCGCCAGGTATTAGAGTCTGTACGGGAGGATATTCGCACCTCTCGCCCCATAAAAAATATTCCGGAATACACCAGAGAAAAAATTAAAGCTGCCTTAGCTCAGATTTCAAAAAGTAATCAATGCGAAGTCATCAATGGTACGGGAATCATCCTGCATACGGGTTTAGGTAGAGCCCCTCTATCTAAAAAGCTTACTGAAAAAGCATTGCAGGAGGCAGGCCCTTATTCAAACCTTGAATTGGATATAACTACCGGTAAACGGGGAGAACGCAATCAGCATGTAGAGCAGCTCCTGAAGAGTCTAACCCATGCAGAGGCAGCCCTTGTGGTAAATAATAATGCAGCAGCGGTTCTTTTAATGCTGAATGCCTTAGCCGAAGGAAAAGAAGTCCTCATCAGCCGGGGTGAACAGGTGGAGATAGGGGGTTCCTTTCGCATCCCTGATGTGATCAGAAAGTCAGGCTGTAAAATGGTGGAAGTGGGAACCACTAATAAAACTCATCTAAAAGATTATGAGTCGGCACTCACCTCAGAGACGGGGGCAGTTCTGGTAGCCCATACCAGTAATTATAAAGTTTTGGGATTCACTCAATCTGTAGATCTTTCAGAGTTAAGTGCTTTTGCAAAACGGAAGAAAATCCCCCTAATTTTGGATTTAGGCAGCGGTGCAGTGGCAGATTATAAAAAATTAAGTCTCCCAAATGAGCCAGTGGTACAATCCTATATCACAGCGGGAGCAGATGTTGTCTCTTTCAGCGGAGATAAACTCTTAGGCGGCCCACAGGCGGGAATTATCTGCGGGAAAAAGAAGTTCATAAAGAATATTCATAAAAATCCACTTTACAGAGCCTTGCGTTGCGATAAACTGAACTTTGCACTACTGGAAGCCACCCTCAGGTCTTATCTATCTTCTGAGAAATTTACCTCGGAAAATCTCACATTAGCATTATTCCTACGCAGTCAAGCCCAACTGAACAAATGGGGTGAGAAACTTCTCGATAAACTTTCAACGAAGGCAAAAAAAAAGTATGGAATATCATTAATGGCAACGGAGGTAGAGGCAGGCAGCGGTTCACTTCCTTTAGAAAGATTTCCCAGTATTGCCATAACCTTTAAGGGTGAATTGAAAGCATCCGAACTATCCCGCAAATTTCGAAATGCCTCCATTCCCTTATTGGGCTATATTAAAGGAAACAGATACCATATTGATTTGAAAGCCATCCCAAAAGAGCAAGAGAAAAATTTTCTTAAAACCCTGATGGAAGTAATCCGGTGAAACAGACAGTCATTGGATTATCCGGCCATATAGATCATGGAAAAACCGCCTTGGTGCAGGCATTAACTGGTGTAAACACTGATAAGTTGAGAGAAGAGCAGCAGCGGGGAATGACTATTGATATTGGGTTTGCCTTCCTGAATGAAAATACAACACTCATTGATGTTCCCGGCCATGAAAAATTTGTTAAAAATATGATGGCAGGTGTTTCTGGTATTGATGTGGCATTGTTAGTGGTTGCTGCAGATGATGGGGTTATGCCCCAAACCCGGGAGCATTTCGAAATATTGAATTTGCTGGATATCCCTCAAGGGGTGATTGCTCTGAATAAAGTTGATCTTTCTGATGACGAATGGTTGGATTTGGTAGAATTAGATATTTCAGAATTAGTAAAGGGTTCCTTCATGGAAAATGCTCCCGTCATTAGAGTTTCAGCCATAAAGGGGACGGGGATAGAATCATTAAGAAACTCTCTGCAAGAGGTATGTATGAAGGCTCCCGAAAAACAAGATAGAGGTATATTCAGAATGCATGTTGACCGGGCATTCAGCATGAAAGGCTATGGGACCGTCGTCACCGGCACCGTTAATTCCGGAGCTTTACAAAGCGGGGATACCATTGAAATTTTACCCGGCGGGATTAAGTCGAAAGTACGGGGATTACAATCCCACAGTCTTGAAGTAAAAAAAGTGATGATGGGTGACAGAGCAGCCATCAATCTTCAGGGAATTGATAAAGAGGTGATTCAACGGGGTAGTCAAATTTCTGAGCCGGGGTATTTACAGGCAGTGACCAATTTGGGAGTGGGTTTGAATCTTTTGAGTTCTGCTAAAAAAAATATTGAACAAAACCAAAGGGTTCGAATTCATCTGGGGACCCAGGAAGTAATGGCAAAGATTGCTCTCACCGGTGCCAAGTCACTCCAACCGGGAAACAAGGGCGCAGCCATGCTACGGCTGGAGTCCCCATTGGTGGCGGCCAGAGGAGATAAGTTTATTCTCCGCAGTTTTTCTCCGGTCATAACCATTGGCGGGGGTGAAGTATTAGAGGTGATCATTGAAGAAAAATGGAAAGTAATCAGGGAAAAAATTCAAGGATTATTTGATCATTCTGATACCGATCAGATTCTGCAATTGGTGGGGCAGGAAGGGGCAAATCCCCTCACCTGTGAAAAATTAAAATTCAGGCTGGGGGTATCTCCAGAGCAAATTGAAGCAATAATTAAAGAGATTGATGCCCTGCAATGGGTGCAGTATAAACAAAATAAATGGTTGGTAACGAAGGAGCAATGGATTAATCTGAAATCTAAGATATCAACTATCTTAATCGAATTTCATCAGTCACGGCCATTAGAATCCGGAGCTCAAAAGGAGGAAATCCGTCAAAAATTGAAATCAGAGGAATCCTTGTTAGAGTTATTATTACAGGAAATGCAAAATGAAAATACCATTGTAAAAAATGGGAAAGTCTGGGCAGATTCTAAATTTAAACTCAGTTTAACCGATGAAGACGATTCACTTCAGGCTGACATTTTAAATATCCTCGATAAGGAAGGATTTACATCTTCTAATCTGGCAGAATTGTCCAATAAAACCGGGCATCCCAAGGATAAACTTTTACAGGTACTCAAAGTAGCAGAGCAGCAGGGAAAGATTTTACGACTGGAAGGGAATATCATGTTTACCCAGCGGAATTTTCTCGCATTAAGGAGCAAAGTAAGGCAGCATTTCACCAGTCACAATGAATTGTCTGTTCCGGAATTTAAGGAAATTGCACAAACCTCTCGTAAATATGCAGTTCCCCTATTGGAATATTTTGATAAAATGAAAATTACCTTTAGAGACGGAAACGCTCGAAAATTGGTACAATGAATTATCCTAAAACATACCAATTATCCCTTTTAAAGGATAACAATTCAGTTCTTCAAGGCTAAGGGGAATAAATATGGCTCAGTCCAAAGGACCTACCCCCGTCATGAAGCAATTTTGGGAAGCGAAGAAAAAGCATCCTGATTCTCTCATGTTGTTTAGAATGGGAGACTTCTATGAAACCTTTGAAGAAGACGCGGTCCTTGCCTCAGAAATATTGGGGATTACCCTTACCAAGCGGTCAAATGGAGCTGCTTCA
Source organism: uncultured bacterium (assembly GCA_964551815.1). GTDB lineage: Bacteria > Fidelibacterota > Marinisomatia > SCGC-AAA003-L08 > D37C17 > D37C17. The sequence continues at coordinate 30,354 of CAZKEL010000009.1, read as the reverse complement.
ACGGTACCTTTGGCAGGCTTTCCTTACCATGCCCTCGATCAGCATTTACATAAATTGTTGAAAGCGGGGCACCGGGTTGCCATTTGTGAACAGGTAGAAGATCCAAAGCTTGCTAAAGGCATTGTTAAACGGGATGTGGTTGAAGTTTTATCTCCGGGAACGGCACTTACAGACCGTTATTTAGATGAAAAAGAAAATAATTATCTCTGTGCTGTAGTGCTGCATAAAAACCAATGCGGAATTGCAATTTTAGATAACTCCACTGGTGAATTCCAAACGTGTGAAAAACCAATCACCAAATTAACCGCATTTCTACAGCAATTCAAAGTGACGGAAATCATCATAGCTGAAGATCAGGAAGCAGATTTACAAATACTATTAAAAGGAGCGAGAATCTTTACCACAAAAATACCTGATTGGTGTCGAAATTATGATACAGCTCTGGAGTCTCTCACCAGTCATTTTAAGGTAAAATCTCTGAAAGGATTTGGTATAGACAAGATGTCCCTGGCTGTTTCTGCAGCAGGGTCGGCTCTTTATTATGTACATCAAAATTTCAAGGGGAAAATTAAACATATCACTTCCTTGTCTCATCTTCAGGAAGAAGGAGTAATGGGGGTGGATGCCTTTACCCTGCGTAATCTTGAAATCTTCAATTCTCTTTCCACTCAGGGCATACATGGTACTCTTATCGGTACCATAGACAATACCATCACCGCTGCAGGCAGCAGAATGATTAAAAATTGGTTAAGGCAGCCTCTCAATGATGTTGAGAAAATTAACGATAGGCTGGACTGTATCACAGAGAGTATGCAGGATGCCTTCCCTCAGAAAGAGATCCGTGAAAAAATGAAGGAAACTTCTGATATGGAGCGTATCCTTGCCAGAGTTGCCAATGGTAAAGCACATCCAAAAGATGTAGTAAATCTGGGGGTTTCTCTCGCTGTGTTAACCTCTATTAAAGAAATAGTTCCAAGCCAATTTAAGCAGCTTTACCGAGTATTAGATGAGGTGTATGAGGTAGGAGAAGTCGTTACTAAAATTCACTCTCATATTAAAAATGATCCACCTGCAAATACTACAAAAGGAGGCTATATTAAGGATGGTTTATCTAAAGAATTAGATGAATTACGCTGCCTGTCTGCAGACGCCAGTAAGTGGATGCGGGATATGCAGGTGGAAGAGCAGAAGAAAACCGGTATTTCCAGTTTAAAAGTAGGCTATAACCGTGTATTCGGATATTACCTGGAAGTTACCAAAACCCATAGCGACAAAGTCCCTTCCCATTATATTCGCAAACAAACTCTCACGAATTCAGAGCGGTACTTTACTGAAGAATTAAAAAAGTATGAGGAGAAAATACTTTCTTCAGAAGAAAAGATCATTTCCCTGGAGGCATCAATTTTCAGTGAAGTATGTGAATCTGTCCTTCAAGAAGGGCATTCAATTCAACACAATGCCAGAATTTTAGCAGCATTGGATATTGCAGCCTCCCAGGCAGTATTAGCTCAGGAGAGAAATTATACCCGACCTGAAATAAACTCTGAATCTATCATCTCCATAAAAAATGGGAGACATCCTGTAGTTGAAGATTTGCTACCTCTTGGTGAAGATTTTATCCCCAATGATGTATCCTTGGATAATGATGCCACGCAAATTGCCATTATCACCGGTCCTAATATGGCTGGTAAAAGCACCTACCTCCGCCAGATTGGTCTAATAATTATTATGGCACAAGCGGGCTTTTATGTTCCTGCAGATACGACCGTTATCGGGTTGGTTGACCAGCTGTTCACACGGGTAGGTGCCAGTGATAATCTTGCAGGGGGAGAGTCAACTTTTCTGGTGGAAATGAATGAAACGGCTAATATACTCAACAATGCAACGAAGAGAAGTTTGATTTTATTAGATGAAATTGGCAGGGGGACTTCCACCTATGACGGACTCTCTATTGCCTGGGCTGTAACAGAATATTTACACAGCCATAAGGATGTTCAGGCAAAAACTCTGTTTGCTACACATTATCATGAATTAGTTGAATTAGCGGAAAAGCTTCCCAGGGCGGTGAATTTGAATGTGGCGGTAAAAGAGTTTGGAGATAAAATCATATTTCTGAAAAAGATTATCCCTGGTGGTGCAGATAAAAGTTATGGTGTGCATGTTGCAGAAATGGCAGGGCTTCCCGGAACGGTGATTCAAAGAGCTAAAAATTTATTGCAGGAGCATAGCAGCGGAAAAAAGGAATACTCTCCTCAGGTAGATATGAATCTCCAACCTCAATTAGATATATTTTCTGAAAAAGAAAAGGCATTGCAGGAGGACCTCAGCACTATTAATGTAAACGAACTCACTCCTATTGAAGCTCTATCCAAAATAGATGAATTAAAGAAAAAACATGGATTATAGAGTTAAAATATTTTCTGGTCTATTTCTTATTGGTCTGGTGTTTTCGCTCTCAAATGATGCAGGTTTTTTTTCTCAGGCCCGGGGTGCAAAATCTGCTGCATTAGGAGGTATTGGAACATTCACAGAAGATGGTGGCAATCCCCGGAACTTGAGTACCTTAAATGCACCCACGATCAGTTTTGGAATTGGTAATATTTATGCAGGGTTGGCAAAAGGAAATTATGCTGAAACCACTCTGTGGTTTAATGAAATTCCTCTTTATTTAGGATTGTTTACCAGGGTTGTCAGTGGAATTCCGGATACCCGCAATGCCTGGCAGGATAATGGGAATGCAGAACCTGAACCTGGTGAAATAAATTATTTTAATATCAGCAGGTTCCACCAACGGGAAATTGGCATGAAAATTGCAACTGCGTATTCATGGAATCAGTTTTATATCAGCACCGCAATAAAACCACATTTACAAACTCTTGCTGCCAATACTCGTTATGGGTTAGGTATTGATGTGAATACCTCTTACCAGTTGGCAAAAGGGCTTACTCTAACAGGCAGAATAGAAAATGCCCTTGGCTTGTATAAGTGGAATATGGGGAGTATTGAAAAAAATAAGCCACAAGGTAAATTGGGCAGTATCCTTACTTTCAACACCATCACCATTGGGGGAGAAGTGGGCAGAGATTTAATGCAGCCTCATGGTTTGATGTATTCGTTAGGAAGTGAAATTTGTCTTCAGTCTAATTTGTTTATTCGCGGGGGGAAATCTCATACAGCAATGTTCACCGCAGGGGTAGGAATCAGACTACCTTACCTGCAATTAGATTATGCCTATGTTCAACCGGCTGAGGAATTACCCTTTAAACCGGCACAATTTTTTACCCTTTCATTTTTTACTAAGGAATTACAACGATTAAAGGGTAAAATAACGCCTTAAAATCTTTGAGTTTACAATTAAAAAGCTGTAGTATATAAATCTTGGATTTTCGAGGATTAACATTCCAACTTATGGGAGGAAGCATTTGATACTATCTATGACTGGTTTTGGCAGGGCCGAAACACAGAATGAGGATGTGGTTTTATCCGTTGAAATTCGTTCTGTGAACAGTCGGTATCTGGATTTTTCTCCACGATTACCAAAAACGTTGATGCCCTTTGAAGATGAAGCACAACGACTGGTTAAGGGAAAGTGTATTCGAGGAAGAGTGAGTGTGTCTGCTAAGATTGAAAAGAAACCCGGTGTTAGAAACGGAATGACCCTTAATCACGAAAAATTAGCTGAATATATGGCAGTGGTAAAAGAAATTCAGGATTCTTCTAACCGGGAAGATTTACCCTCAATTGGAGATATTTTACGGCTGCCTGAAATTTTTGCAGGTGACGACAACCAGGAAGAAAATAGTTTAAAGGAGCTGTTTTTAGAATCACTGGATAACGCCATTACTGAACTGAACTTAATCAGGGCAGAAGAAGGGAAAAATATTGCTGAGGATTTTGCTTCCCGATTAAAATTTATGGAAGATGTTACCACCAGCATTCAGCAGTCAGCTGATCAGTCGCGTTCAGACCTTGTTCAGCGCTATCAACAAAAAATTAAGGACCTTTTAGCGGATGTAAGCATTGATGAGTCCAGGTTATGTCAGGAGGCTGCTATTTTGGCTGAAAAGCGGGATATTACGGAAGAGATGGTACGGTTAAGAAGCCATATTGATTTGTTTAAATCTTATATGGATACCTCTCAAAATGAGGGAAAAAAATTAAATTTCCTGATTCAGGAAATGGGAAGAGAGATTAATACCATTGGTTCAAAAACAGATGTTATTGAAATCAGTCATTTGGTAGTTGATCTGAAAGATGAGTTAGAAAAAATAAGAGAACAGGTACAAAATATTATATGAGTATGGGAAAATTAATAGTATTGTCAGCCCCCTCAGGTACGGGAAAGACCTCTGTTTGTAAGCAATTGCTGAAAAATAATCCAAAATGGAAATTTTCTGTTTCCGCTACGACCCGTCCCTTAAGAGAGGGAGAAGTAGATGGAAAAGATTACATCCACATGTCGAATGAAAAATTCGAACATAATGTGAAATTTGGAGACTTCCTTGAATGGGAATGGGTGCATGGAAATAAATATGGCACACCCATCGGCCCTCTTGAAAATATTCTGGATGACGGCGGAACCATGCTATTGGATATTGATGTGAAGGGCGGATTGACAGTTATGGAAGAATTCCCTGAAAATACCTTAGGGATATTTATCGAACCTCCGGGGGACGATGTTCCGGAGCAGTTGGAAATATTGGAAGAAAGGCTGGAGAGCCGGGGAAATGAACCTTCCAAACTCATCAAACAAAGATTAAAGCGGTTCCCGGTAGAAATGGAGTTTAAGAAAGATTTTCAATTTCATTTTGTAAATGATGATTTAAATGAAACAGTAAAAAATATCGAAACTATTATAAAGGAGAATACCAAGTGAATGTAAAAGCTATCCCCATGAGTGATCTGTACAAAGTATGTGATGATGTATATGAATCTGTCATGGTCATTGCCCAGCGCGCAAAACAAATCATAGATCAACGGGTAATTCCTATTGATGAAACCGAAGAAGTAGAAGATTCTATTTTATATCAGGAGCCGGAAATTAAAGTAGATTCTTTAGACAAACCCATGGTTCAAGCGTTAGGTGAGTATATTGAAAACGAATTGGAATGGCGTCAGCCTTCGGAGGACGATCTCCCATCCAATGGCTCATGATCCTGAAAAATTATACGAATATTTAGAACAGACTAAAGACCTTTACGGAAATACCCTATACCGGGAAAATCCTACTGTAGAAAATAATACTCTGGTCACAGGTGAATTGGGGGCCTATTACCAGGAAATCTGTGACTGTCAACTCTGTGATTTAGGGAAATCCAGAACCCGCTTTGTGTTTGGTGTTGGAAATCCTAATGCTGACCTTGTATTTGTTGGTGAAGCACCCGGTGAGAAAGAAGATCTCGCCGGGGAACCCTTCGTAGGAAGAGCAGGGAAATTATTAGACAAAATTTTAGCAGCTATTCAGCTGTCCAGAGAAGATATTTATATCTGCAATGTGTTGAAATGCAGACCTCCCAATAACCGTGATCCACTACCCTCTGAAGTGGAGAAATGTGAACCCTATTTAAAGCAGCAATTAACAATGATTCAACCTAAACTCATCGTTGCCTTAGGCAGAATTGCAGCCTGTACCATTTTGAAAACTAAAGAACCTCTGAAAGATTTACGAAATAAAGTATTTTCTTATGCAGGGATAGATTTGGTGGTCACCTACCATCCTGCTGCCCTGTTAAGGAATCCAAATTTTAAAAGACCGGCCTGGGAAGATTACCAAATGATCCGGGATAAATACTTGCTGTAATACAATAATGCCTGAAAAAAAACAGCCCTTGCGTCTCCCTCCCCAATCCCTTGAAGCGGAAGAGGCAGTGTTGGGCTGTATGCTCATTGACCCGGAAGCTGTTCCCAGAGTTCTGCATTCCCTCACAGACAAGAGCTTCTATAAAACAGTACATGCGCATGTATTTACTGCCATAACAACCTTATTTGAGAAAAATGATACCGTAGATACTATTTCCGTTTCTGATGCTTTGCAAAAATCGGGAAAGCTTGAAGAGGTAGGCGGAGCTTACTTTCTTACGGGACTTTCTTCAAATGCTCCCTCAGCATCCAATGTTGAATTTTATGCAAAAATTGTAAAGGAGAAAGAAATTCTGCGGTCCATTATTCAGTCTGCAGTGCAAATGAGTACCGAGGCTTACGAAAGTCAGGATGAAGCCACTTCAATTTTAGATAAAGCAGAACAAATTCTCTTTAACCTGTCACAGGATGCAGAACGAGGCGGATTTACAATATTAGAACCGGTTCTGCATGAAGTATTAGATAATTGGGGCAGCCGGAAACAAGGGGCACTTACGGGAGTACCCACGGGATATTTTAAGTTGGATGATCTTCTCTCAGGTTTGCAGGAGTCGGACCTTATAATCTGTGCAGGACGACCCTCCATGGGTAAAACTGCTCTTGCCCTTTCCATTGCCAGAAATGCTGCTGTTGAATATGGCCATAAGGTTGGTGTGTTCAGTTTGGAAATGTCAAGTAAGCAATTGGTGGAACGCCTGATTACTGCCGAAGCAAAAGTTGACAGCCATTCTGTAAGAACGGGAAGACTTCCTAAAAATGATTGGAAAAATCTCTCCAAGGCAGCGGGACCAATTTCAGAAGCACAGATTTTTATTGATGATACTGCAGGCTTGAATATTATGGAACTGCGTGCCAGAGCCAGACAATTAAAAGCGGAAAAGGATATCGAGCTTATTGTAGTGGATTATATCCAGCTTTTAAACGCAGGTGGAAGAGTAGAGAGCCGGCAGCAGGAGATTTCATATATATCAAGATCATTAAAAGCATTGGCGAAAGATTTGAATGTACCCATTTTAGCACTGTCCCAGCTTTCTCGTGCGCCTGAAACCCGTACGGATCACCGCCCCATTATGTCTGATCTAAGAGAAAGTGGCGCTATTGAACAGGATGCTGATGTAATATTATTCATCTACCGGAAATTTGTGTATAGCAAGAATGAAGAGGATAAGGGTCTGGGAGAGATCATAGTAGCCAAACACAGGAATGGACCCACTGGTATGGTGGAAGTATCCTTCATTGATAAATATGCCCGATTTGAAAACTTGAGTCGTACAGAACAGGATTTTATTCCTGAAGATCTGCCAGCCTGATTATGCTGCTGGATAAAATTAAAAATATTCTTCCCGGTGACGGTGGAGATTTCCCCCCTGATTTCCAGTCTATCATTCATAATCTAAATTACGAAAGTGAAAAAGATCAGGATCAAATCAATTTTATCTGGAATGTGTATCAATTTAGTATGAAAGCTCATGAAGGACAGCAGCGCCGATCAGGAGAACCCTATTTCACTCATTGCTCTTCTGTAGGTGTAATTCTGTCAGAATGGAAAATGGATGCAAAAACAATCTCTGCAGGACTGCTCCATGATGTCATCGAAGATACAGAAGTTACCCGGAGTAAAATGGTAGATAAATTCGGGGAAGAAATTACTGATCTGGTGGATGGAGTCTCAAAATTATCGGGGATTAAATTTTCAAGCAGACTGGAAAAACAAGCTGAGAATTTTATGAAAATGTTTCTGTCCGTTGCTAAAGATTTGCGGGTGATTATTATTAAATTCGCAGATCGGCTGCACAATATGAGTACCATAGAACATCTCCCCTTATTAAAACAGCGCCGTATTGCTATTGAAACCCGGGACGTTTATGCACCCTTGGCCCATAGACTGGGAATGAATAAATTGAAAATTGAGTTAGAAGACTTAGTTCTCAAAACCCTTGAGCCAGATGAATATAAGCAATTGCAAAAAAAGGTGAGGGCTTCCCGCAAACAACGGGAAAAGTATATTGAAGAGTTTGCCAAACCCATCAGATACGAACTCAATTCATTTAATATAACGGCTGAAATTTTAGGAAGGGCAAAACATTACTATTCCATTTTTGGAAAGATGCGCCGCCGTAATAAAAAGTTTGAAGAATTATTCGATTTGTTTGCCATCCGCATTGTAGTGGATAAGGTGGAAGAATGTTACGCAGTCTTAGGGGTTATCCATCAATTATATACCCCGTTGCAGGAACGCTTTAAAGACTATATTGCCACTCCCAAGTCTAATGGGTATCAATCCATCCATACCACCGTTTTCGGACACAGGGGAAAAATGGTAGAAGTGCAAATTCGTACCAGGGAAATGGATCAAACTGCAGAAATCGGAGTGGCTGCTCATTGGGTGTATAAAGAACAAGGCTCCATTAAAGCAGAAGGTAAGGATATTGATCGTCACATGCGCTGGCTGAGGGAACTTGTAGAAGTCCTTCAGGGCGAGGATACCAACCCGGATGAATTTCTTAAATTACTTAAAGTTGACTTATTTAAAGACGAAATTTTTGTCTTTACTCCTAAAGGGGATGTGACTCAGCTGCCTGCAAATTCTACTCCTATAGATTTTGCTTTTCAGGTGCATTCACAAGTGGGGATTCATTGCATCGGTGCTAAAGTGAACGGAAAAATTGTCCCCTTGAATACGGTTTTAAATAATGGGGATTCTATTGAAATAATCACCTCCAATACACAGAAACCCAGTTATGCCTGGCTGAAATTTGTTCAGACCGGGAAGGCGAAATCCCATATTAAACGCTGGGTGAAAAAGGAGCAGACCGAGCAGAGTATTCGCCTGGGTAAGGAAATTTTAGAAAAAACGCTGCGACGAATGAAACGCATGGCGATTCTCACAGAGCTGCAGACCAAGCCACAGTTGTTAGGTTTTAATTCTGAGGACATGGTCTATTCTGCATTGGCAAACGGACAGCTTACCGTTCGTGATATTATCGAAAAGTTTGAACCTGTAGTTGAAGAACCGGAAGCTGATCCTGAAAGTCAATCCCTTACAGAAAGGTTTATCCGCCATGCCAGAAAACAGGCAAAGGGGGTAACGGTTGACGGTGTACATAACGCACTATTGGCCTTTGCAAAATGCTGTAATCCCATTCCCGGTGATCAGATTGTTGGCTATATCACTCGAGGCAGAGGCGTTACCATCCATCGCAGCAGCTGCAAGAATATTCCCTTTATGGAAGGGGAAGACAGATTTATCTATGTTGAATGGGACGTTCGTTCCGGCAGCTCATTCATCGTTCGATTAAAGATATTATTAGAGGACCGCAAACAATTATTAAAAGATATTACGGAAAATATTTCAGCCCTGAACATAAATATAACCAGTATTGATATGAAGGCAGCGGAAGGAATTGCTACCGCCATTATAATTCTGGAAGTACGGGATACCCGACAACTGGAGCGTCTGACAACCCGAATACAGAAAATCCCTAACTTTATTTCTATAGAAAGGATGTAAGATGAAAAACCTAAACTACACCCGGGAAGATATTATTCGCAGAACCGGTGACAAGCTAAACCTTACCCACGATGAAATGAAACTCATTCTGGATACAACTTTGAAAACCATAACTGAAATGTTAACGGAAAATAAAAGCAGAATTCGGATTGAACTTAGAAAATTTGGCATCTTTGAAGTAAAACCTACTAAAGCCAAACCCAGAGCAAGAAATCCACGCACCAACGAAGAAGTCTTTGTACCTCCTCGCAGAAAGATTCATTTCAAACCGGGAAAAAACATACGAAAAGTACTCCAGCAGGAGTGGCATCCCAGCGATTGAGCCGGGTTCTGGGAGTAGATTATGGTGAGAGGCGCATAGGCCTGGCCCTCTCTGATCCACTGGGGATCATAGCCAAACCTTTCACCATAATAGACACTGAAGAAGAAACTCATCCCGAAAAAAAAATTGCAGACCTTGCCTCTGAAAAAGGGGTAATTGGTATAGTAGTGGGCATCCCTTTTACCTTAAAGGGAAAAGCATCTCCACAAACGCTAAAAGTCCAAAGTTTTATTGAATTATTAAAACAATCAACGGATGTAAAGATTATTGGGGTGGATGAACGCCTCAGCAGTGTATCAGCCGAAAAAGCTTTAATAGAACAGGGTGTGAAAACCGGACATAATAAAGGCAGAGTGGATGAAACCGCTGCTGCTATTATTCTGCAGGAATATTTAGACTCTCAGTCCTGAATGATCAATAAGCGCATTTTTTCTCTGCTTATCCTCTCAGCAGGTTTAACAGGGTTGGCACAACAACCTTTGCATGCAGGTTTTCTGACATGGTTCAGCTTAGTCCCCCTTCTGTTTATTCTTCAATCTGTCCATCAGTTGTCAAAGGCGGTATGGATTGGTTTTATCTGGGGATTTTTCTATTATCTTACTACTATATTCTGGCTGGCAATGAATATAGGCACCACTCCTCTCATTGGGTTTGTTTCCATGCTGGCTGCTGTTCTGTATTGTACTATTGCCAGTATAATGATATGTACAACTACCATATTTATCAAGAAATATTACCCCAATAAATGGAGCCTTTCCTTTCCCTTTATCTGGACATTTTTTGAATTCCTGCGCAATCGGGATATACTAACTGGTGGTCCCTGGACAGCCCTGGCAAATACACAAACGGAATTCCTGACATTGGTGCAAAATGCGGAAATCAGTGGAATCTATGGAATCAGTCTGTGGCTGGTTATCATTAATGTGCTCCTTTTCCGCTGGATGTGCCGACCATTTCCGGAGAGAGCGTTTCAATTCATTGCAGTATTCATCTTTCCTTGGATAACGGGTCTGCTCTTAACTCCACAGGAAGCAATCAATAAGGATGAAGGAGTTTCCATATCTGTTATTCAGCCCAATATACACTTGACCCAGAAATGGAAAAAGGGAGCGGCAAAAACCAATATGAAGCTGATATTGGAAAAATCTCAACCTGCAATTAAAGATTCTGTCAGTTTAGTAATATGGCCTGAATCAGCTACCTCCGCTTTTATTCTGCAAAAGAATTCTTACTATACAAGGTGGATTCAATCCCATTTACAGCAGTCTAAATTAATTACGGGCGTTCCCTATTTTGAAGGGGATGATCCCCACAGAAAATTCTATAATTCAGCGGTAATGCTCTCTGCTGATACGGCGTATTCATTATACCATAAATTAGAATTAGTCCCTATGGCAGAGCATATCCCTCTATCAGATATATTCCCATCTTTAAAAGAGTTGAATTTCGGCCAGGCAAATTTCACAGCCGGTAATGCCTACACTATGTATGAAGTTGATGGTCATTTATTCGCTCCCATGATTTGTTTTGAATCTGCCCTGCCCTGGCTGAGCAGAGAATTTATAAACAAAGGGGCAGAAGTATTGGTGTATCTGGTAAATGATGGCTGGTATGAAACAGCACCGGAACCTCAACAACATGCCAAACAGGCAATATTCCGTGCAGTAGAAAGTCGGCGGCCTGTAGTCAGATGTACCAACACAGGTATTTCATTGGTGGTGGACCCTGGCGGGAACATCACCGGAAAGCTTCCGTTGAATGAGGCAGGTGTGATCAATACTGTGATATATCCCCAAACAGCATTAACATTTTATACCCGATATGGTGATATTTTTGCCATACTGTCAGGAGTGATAACTTTGTTTTTTATTGCAATAATACCAATGAGACCAAATGCATAGAATTATTATTATCCTTTTTAGTTTAACCATTCTTTTGGGAAATAAACCGGTATCACCTTACCCTAAACTGCATTCATTAATTCTTCCCGGGTGGGGGCAGATGGACTTAGGTGATAAAAAACGGGCAACAAGGTTTTTTATTCAGGAAGCTGGTTTATGGCTGGCATTTATAGGAGCCAAGAAATCTTCTGATTGGTATGAATCTGATTATTTGGCATTTGCAGAGCTGCACGCCGGTGTGGATATGCAGGGAAAGAACTATCTCTATGCAGTTAATATTGGTCACTATGATGATTTCCATACCTATAATCAAACCAAAGAGCAGCAGCGTCTCATAAAAGAAAAATATGCTGAAGGGCAGGGCTTAGAATGGCAATGGGATTCTTCAGAGAACCGAATAAAGTTTGACCAGATGCGGATCAATGCAGTCACCCATGATAAATATGCCAGATTTGCCATAGGAGGATTAGTGCTTCACCGCTTAATTTCTTTTGTAGATGTATTGTATTTAGAAAGACAAAACAACAATTTTCAGTTCCAATCTTTAATAAATCCAGATAAATCTCTTCAAGTTAATCTCATTTACTCCTTTTAATTCTATAAAAAAAGGGACATTTTTAAAAATAGAATTGAATTGGTGAATCAATGTCTAATTCATCCCTTTTTTGTGACCAGCAACACTTGATTAATCGAGGAGATTAATTTATAATTACCTCTAATTGTTAACAAGTATTCTGGAGATTATGAGAAAAAACGAATCACTTTTTATACTAATTCCATTTACTATTCTCAGTGCGACCTTTCCTGATTTTTCCTCAGAAGCATTAGGAAATAACGATGATACACTGGATGATGCACTTACTATTTGGTACGATGCTTCAAATATAAATGGTCAAAATAATGCTGGAATAACCAATGGTCAAGCAATTGACTATTGGCAAGATTTAAGTGGAAATAATCATCACGCATATCAAATAGATTATACCTTAAACCCAATATTAGTTAATTCTCAAATAAATAATAATTCAATAGTTAGGTTTGAAAATGACAGGTTAGCATTAGGTGATTTAGGATTACCAATACAGTCTTATGAGATGTTTATTGTTTATCAGGTTAATGCGGAACAAGCAACCAACGGTATTAACTCAGGTTATTCTTGGCCTACTTTTTTAGGGAGCTATACAAATAGTTTTGTAAACCATTGGGAAGCTCCCAATTGGAATTTTGGCCTTGGTAATAACCAGCATATAGTTCTTCCAGCTAATATAGCTTATGCTACCAGAAGTGACAGAAGTATGGGGAATACAATCTTAGGGAATATTGCACATTACTTTACTCACCCCCTATTTGGGGATATTGGTGAAATCTTAATTTTTTCAGGTACATTGGATAGCCAAACAAAAACAAATATTTCAATTTATTTATCTAATAAATGGGGACTAAACGATATTGTTGACAGCGATTTGGATGGCATTATCAATAATCAAGACGATTGCCCAAGCCTTGCAACTAATTTTATTGACGAATGTGGCGTTTGTGGAGGTGATAATACTTCTTGCCCAACAGTTGCAGATAATGATGGCAATATATATCTTACTGTTGAAATTGGTAACCAAAATTGGATGGCAAAGAATTTAAAAACAACGCATTACCAAAATGGTGACCCCATAACTCATATTATTAATAATAGTGATTGGGGAAGTTATGATGAAGGTCAATATGGAGTTTATAATAATGACCCATCTAATGCAAATATTTATGGCAACTTATACAATTGGCATGTAGTAAATGATGAAAGAGGTGTGTGTCCAGAGGGATGGCATGTCCCCAGTGATGACGAATGGAAAGAGCTAGAAATGTATTTAGGAATGAGCCAACAGGAAGCCGATGATACCGGCTGGAGAGGTGCCAATGAAGGTAGTAAACTAGCCGGTAATGCTGAGCTTTGGATTGATGGTAGTTTAGAGTCTAACGAAGAATTTGGAACAAGTGGCTTCAACGGTCTTCCGTCTGGTTTGCGCAACAACAATAATGGTTCTTACTACGATTTAGGCAATGTCAGCTTCTTTTGGTCTATTACTAATTTTAGCAACAATAATGCTATGAGCCGTAGGTTATACTATCAAAACTCTGAAGTTTACAGAACTAATTTTAATAAACTAGATGGTTTTTCTATTCGTTGTTTAGAAGATAATCCGGGATGTACAGATGTTTCTTCCTGTAATTTTAATCCTAATGCAAATACAAATGATGGCAGTTGTACTTATGCTGAAACCAACTTTGACTGTGCAGGAGATTGCATTGTAGAAACAGATTGTGCAGGCACTTGCGGCGGTACATTAGTCTATGATGAATGCGGTGTTTGTGGAGGCCCTGGTGGAACAATTGAAATCTGCGATGGAATTGATAATGACTGCGATAATGTTATTGACGAAGGCTGTGTGTATTGTTGTGATGATGATGACAATGATGGCTATGTTTCTTCTGCAATTTCAAATATTCGATATCATATTGATGTAAATGAAAATGGTCAAATCTGTGGTGATGAAATCGATTCCTATGAAACAGTTTGTTCTGAACTAACCACTAGCTATGGTGGTGGATGCGACGGAAGTGCAGAGGAATGGTCTTTTGACAATCCACCAGACTGTGCATTAGAATGCGATCCTGATGGAGATGGAGGTGACTCAACTAATTCTGCAGATAGTGATTCCGGTACTTATCCTGGTGCGCCTGAAATTTGTGATGATGGCTGGGACAATAACTGCAATGGGGTAATAGATGAATTTTCGTCAGATGAATGTGGTAATTGTAATTCTACTACCGATGATGATGGTTTACAAAACCTTTTATCAGAATCCAGTATAACATCATTTCGTGGCTATCCTCATGAAGATGCTGAAACTTCCTATGCTCAGCAAATTGAAGATGGATGGTGGAGAGTTCAACGTTCAAACCATACCGAATTTACAATGAATGAATTTGTACCCGTCACAGGAGGTAACATCTATGAAGAGATATTTTATTTAAAGCATGATGGCACCTTTCCTCAAACGGGCATTACTTTTTGGAATGAGGTAAATGAACACTCTTCTGTACCTGCCACTATTGAGGAATTAGGTACAGATGAAAACGGAAATTCAATTAAACGCATATCTGCTCAATATACTACGCAAACTTCAGATACGGAAATTAGAGCCATAGATTTTTGGGCAAATTCTACAGGTACGGGTACTTACACCTGGGTCGCAGTAAAAAACATCCAGTTTAGAGAGGTAGGCACCTGTGACTGTGAGGGTAATCTGGTTGATGAATGTGGAATTTGTTCTGGTGGAGGTCCAAATATCTGGTATTTTGACCAGGATAATGATGGATTGGGTGATCCTTATATTACCCAAGAGTCCTGCACTCAGAATGATGGCTGGGTTGATACTGCAAATGATGCATGTCCTGATGACCCCAATAATGATATTGATAATGATGGATTCTGTGGCTTTGGTAGTGATAATTGTGAAAACGATTTTAATCCAAATCAAGAAAATTTCGATGGAGATGAGGAAGGGGATGCCTGTGATGCCGATGATGACAATGACGGCGCATTAGATGAATTAGACTCTGATGACCACAACCCCAATATCTGTTCCGATGATGACTTTGATGATTGTGACGACTGCAGTAATGGATTGTATAATCTTGAAAACGATGGGTCAGATTTAGATTTAGACGGAATCTGTGACGCAGGCGACCAATGTGCCGGCGGTGATGATAAGAAGGATAGTGATGGAGATGGAATTCCCAATGATTGTGATGTTGATATGAATCTGGAACATCAAAACTCATTGGTGAGTTTCTGGGCATTGCCGGAAGATGCTTCCCTGTCAAATCTAATTCACACTCATGAATGTAGTTTTAATGCAGTGGTGGGAGAAGGAGTTGCTTCAGCCATGCATCCTGAATCCTTAGAGTGGTTTGGAAGTATAGAAGCATTAGATTGTCAATCAGGATACTGGTTAAAACGGGAAGAGGATAATACTTGCGGGTACGGTCTTTCCGGCAATTATTGTTCTGAAATGACTGTGGAGTATGAACTGAACCATCTTGCCAATCTAATTTCATACCCCCATTCAATCATTCAGGATGTATCCTCAATCAATGAAGAGTGCGTCAATGGTGAGCTGTTTGGTATCATATCTCAAGGTGTAGCAGCTCTGTGTTCTGAAGGTGAGTTTCAGGGAAGTTTAACAGAATTTGTCCCCGGGATGGGATATTGGTTTCAATCTCAGGGGAATGGCCATAGGTTTATATATCCCCAGCCGGAAGAGGCAAATTTTGCCAGAGTACAGAAACGGCTGCCTGCAGTCCCTGCAGAATTTTCCTTTGTCCAGTCCACCAGACAGGCATTCTACTTTACCGATACCATTGATCTTCACAGCCAATCGCCGGAAGTGGGTGATTGGATTATTGCCAAAAATGGTGAATTTGTGGTAGGGGCAAGAATGTGGTTGGGAGCATTCACCGATATACCGGTAATGGGGGCAGATGGTGATGAAAATACTTTCCACTATTGTGAACAGGGAGATTTACCAGAGTTTTACCTTTACAAGTCTGGAACAGGGGAACTCATTCCTATGAGTCAGGAAAATATACCAAAATGGGAAGAGCTGGGGTTATTTCAAATAAAGCTAACTGAACAAGTGATTCCCGTAGAATTTAGTCTGGATGAACCCTATCCCAATCCCTTTAATCCCGCAACCACCCTCAGTTATTCAATGCCAAAGGAAAGTATTGTTACGATTTCAATCATTGATCTGCAGGGAAGGTTAGTTACAGAATTAGTGAATGCTCCTTTGAAAGCAGGCAATCACTCCATTATCTGGAACGCCGGTGACCAAGCCAGTGGTATTTATTTTGTTGAGATGCGTACTGATAACTTTTACAGTATTAAAAAGTTGATGTTGGTGAAGTAGGGTTTTTTGGACCTCAACCCCTAAATCCCCTTCTCCTCAATTAGGAGAAGGGGACCAGTTCTCCTCTCCTGTGGAGGAGAGGAGTTAGAGGTGAGGTCTCTCTAAATTGAGTAAAATAATCAAATGTCAGTGAAACCAGCCCGAATTTCATTTTCCTACCGCAGTATTAAACCTGATGGTAATGTTGTTCCTGAATCAGGTGAATTTATTGAGTTGGGAAGAAAATTCAGGAAGAACCCTACCAATGCTGAAAAGTTTTTATGGCAATATTTGCGGAACCGTCAAATGGATGGAGAGATTTATAATTTACCACATGTGAAAGAGCACAACATTGGTGGCTAAACTGCGACTTTACCCTACTTTAATTGAAAATCTGAATTCAAGTAGCACGGTTTAAGGATGAAGAAGTTGAACATAAAATTAGTTGTGTTTTAGAATCAATATTGAATTTTATTACCTCAACCCCTAAATCCCCTTCTCCTCAATTAGGAGAAGGGTACCAGTTCTCCTCTCCTGTGGAGGAGAGGAGTTAGAGGTGAGGTCTCTCTAAATTGAGTAAAATAATCAAATGTCAGTGAAACCAGCCCGAATTTCATTTTCCTACCGCAGTATTAAACCTGATGGTAATGTTGTTCCTGAATCAGGTGAATTTATTGAGTTGGGAAGAAAATTCAGGAAGAACCCTACCAATGCTGAAAAGTTTTTATGGCAATATTTGCGGAACCGTCAAATGGATGGAGAGATTTATAATTTACCACATGTGAAAGAGTACAACATTGGCAAAGAAAATACTTTATTTGAAAATGGAATTCAAGTAGCACGGTATAAGGATGAAAAAATTGAACATAAAATTAGTTGTGTTTTAGAATCAATATTGAATTTTATTACCTCAACCCCTAAATCCCCTTCTCCTCA
>CAZKEL010000009.1:0-12779 GCA_964551815.1 uncultured bacterium | reverse complement strand
TTTTAGAATCAATATTGAATTTTATTACCTCAACCCCTAAATCCCCTTCTCCTCAGTTAGGAGAAGGGGACCAGTTCTCCTCTCCTGCGGAGGAGAGGAGCTAGAGGTGAGGTCCCTATAGAAATACAACATGAAACTTATTTTTACTTTTACCTTAGTGACAATCCTATTTAGCGGTGACACCTTCTCAATTGTAGCAGTAGATCCTGCAACCAATGAGGTAGGCAGCGCCGGAGCATCCTGCATCGGGGGTTCTATCATAATTAGTGATGTCCACCCGGGGATCGGGGCTATTCACACCCAGTCCTACTGGAATCCCACCAATCAGGACAATGCCCAGGACCTCATGGCCCAGGGTAATTCCCCAGAAACCATAATCAACTGGCTGGTTCAAAATGATGCCCAGAATAATCCCGGTATCAGGCAGTATGGGGCTGTGGACCTGGTTGATGGCGGGCGCAGCGCTGCTTTCACCGGTGAAAATTGCATGGACTACAAAAACCATATTTTAGGACCAACCTATGCCATTCAGGGCAATATCCTCTTGGGTCAGGATATTCTGGACAACATGGAAGCAAACTTTGTTAATTCTGCCGGGGCTTTGTCCGACCGATTAATGGAAGCGCTACAGGGAGCTAATGTTCCCGGCGCTGACACCCGCTGCCTTGATGAGGGGGTATCATCACTTTCCTCTTTTATTCGATTGGCAAAAGCTGAAAATGACAGTGATTCCCTTTTCCTGCACCTTAATGTAAACTACCTCAATAATGGTACCGATCCCTTAGACAGCCTGCAAAGTAAATATAATAATTGGATCATGGCAACTATGCCCCCCGGCGACGTGAATCATGAAGGGCAGGTTAATATATTGGATTTAGTCTTTGTTGTAAATATCATTCTGGAGTTTTTCACCCCCACTCAAAGCCAGACACTGTCTGCTGATATTGATCAGACCGGCTCCATTGATGTCATTGATTTAGTTGTTATTTCTGCCATAATCCTTTCGTAAATTAAATACGGATTGGATGAAAAAATATTTACTGATACTGCCATTTTTGTATTTATTGGGGACTGCCTGTGCGCCCTATGTAAAATACCAACATATCTCTCAGCAGAAACCCTCTAAAGCTGCAGAGTACAATATTTCTGTTTATCATGAGTTAGATCCGCTGCCTCCTCATAACATCGTAATTGGAGAAGTTACCATTGATAATGCGGTGCCATCCGTTGTGAATTGCAGCTATAAGGATGTTATCCGCCTGGCAAAATGGAAAGCCCGAAAGGTAGGCGGTGATGCCCTTCATATAACGCAGATTAGTCTTCCCAATGAGTCCAACAGCTGCTATGGAGTTACAGCTAAAGTAATTGCATTTGACCCCTTGGCACAGATGTTCTGGCCCTCAATAAATTTAGATGAAAACGATTTCAGGGAGTATTACCACTCCAATGTATTAGATGCCCTGGAAGGAATCTGGACGATCTCTGAAAATACCAACTGGGAGAATGTACTCACAGGGGTCCAGGGGAATAATGAAGTTGCAGGAAAATTTGAAGTTGCCATCATTCGGGATGAGGACTCCTTTAACCGCTATAATGCCTATGTGCTTCACAGCAAAGAAGCGGGATTAAAGAGAGGACAATTGAAAGCCTATTATACTAAAAGCGGTTTTAAGCAAACCTACGAAGAACATTGGTTTATGGCAGATCATTCAGAATTAGTCAGAAATATCATTTTGGAAGATAGCGGTGTATTCAGAACCACATCCAAATATTCTAAATACCCTGTGAATTATGAACGGGAAAATCTGTCATTAAAAGTCTATCCGCCCCATTATATGACAGCACCGGGACTTGCCCTGAACACGCAGTTAAAATCAATGGGCAGTGGTTTTGTTATTTCCGGAAATGGTCTGATCATTACCAATTATCATGTGATTCACGGAAAAGAGACTATCGAGGTGTACTTTCCTTCCATTGATAAGCATTTTTCCGCTAAAATTGTTTTAGAAGATAAAAATAATGATATTGCTCTCTTGGCATTAGATGAGTTTCATATTTCTGAGTATTTTACTGAGGATATTCCTTTTATCATATCCAACACGAAGAATCTCAGATTAGGGCAGGAAATTTTTACGCTGGGCTACCCATTAGGTGAAATATTGGGGAAATCAGTTAAACTCTCTACCGGAGATGTGAGTTCACTATATGGAATTCAGGATGATCCCCGCTTAATTCAGATCAGTAATCCCATTCAGCCGGGAAACAGCGGAGGACCCCTATTAAATGAAAATGGTGAGATAGTAGGCGTAGTTCTCTCTACCTTGAATGCACGATATTTTTATGAAAATGAATCCATCATACCCCAGAATGTTAATTTCGCCATAAAAGGGAACTATGTATCAAATCTCCTTTCCATTCTTCCCGAATATCAGGAATTATCCCAGAGAAAGAACTTACTCATGGGAAAAAGTCTTGAAGAACAAATTGAATTGATATCTCCCTTTATAGTTACTGTAAAATAATTAATCGGCTCAGTCTCGTGCCTATCCACTTATGAAATTCTCTGATTTCCTTAATAGAATTTCCCAGTTAATTTGGTTTTCCATTGCTTTTGGGATTTATGTCGAAATTCTGTCTGCAGATGACTGTCTTGAATACAATGCAATTAATAACACTGAATACAATTGCGAATGTAATGAGGAAAGCTGGGAATCTTACTACTCTTATATGATTGGCTGCTGGCTGCCCAATGCTGATTTGCAGAATGCAGATTTGAAATGGGCAAATTTTGAAGGGGCGTATTTGGTTGGCGCTGATTTACGCTACGCTCAAATGGTGACTACAAAACTTTCCGGTGCCAACATGGTGAATGCAAATCTGGTGAATGCAAAATTAAATTGGGCAAACCTGAAGGATGCCAACATGGTTGGAACAGATTTGCGCTATGCTGAGTTGGAGAATGCCAATTTACAGGGTACAAATTTAGAAGGTGCAAATCTGGTGAATGCCAATTTAAAACTGGCTGATCTGAGAAAGGCAAATTTAAAGGATGCCTCCCTCTTTGATGCTGATCTATCCTATGCTAATCTTGAACATGCCATTTTAGATGATGCCTGGCTCTGGTATGCAAATTTATCGGAGGCTTTTTTAATGCAGGCTTCTTTGAGGGTGGCTGATTTGCGGTATGCAAATCTGGTCAAATCTAATCTTATGGGTGCAGATTTTACAGATGCGGGACTTTTTGATGCCCAATTAATGAACGCAGATTTGTCAAAGGGTAATTTTCAGGGAGCAAATCTCCAACACGCTGACTTGTCAGGAGCACTTTTAGAAGGAACGCTCCTCTGTAATGCGATTACGGATATGGATTTTAAATTACATGAATGGAAAGGAAATCCCATTTGGGACAGAGATTGTTTTGGTAAATGCGGGGGGGATATGACAGTAACGAAAGATAAATGCGGGGTCTGCGGAGGTAATGATGAACCAGGGACAGGACATTGTGATTGTCTGGGAATACCTCATGGCAAAGCCATCATTGATGCCTGCGGTATCTGTGGCGGTGCTGCAGATGGCAGCGACTGTAATTTTGATGGGATTCCCGATGCCTGTGAAGCCGTGTATCACCTGGGCATAAAACAGGGATCAGCAGCTCCTGACCTGAATCTGGATGGGAAATCCGATATATTGGATGCTGTGTTACTTATAGAAGGAATATTAAAGAAATGAGCTATACCGAACAGCTCATGTCATTACCACAGCATTGGGGAGATTTAATCATCCCGCAGCCGTTTGGGCATTTTGCAACCCCTACTTTTGTACCATCATCTTTCGTAATATGATCATGAACTAATTCAGTGTTACACTTGGCACAATTAAGTCCACTCACACCCATTCCGCAATGTTCACAGGTAAATTCAGCCATTTTTTCTCCTTTTTATAAATTATGATTTTTCAGATTAGTCAGTATCTTAAATATATATTAAAAACATTCGTATCAACACCAAAAATTAATCATGATATTAACCGATTAATGAATGTGTTAGATAAAATAGAATTAAGTCCACATTTACTGCAAAGGTATTTAAATTTAAGACAATCTCTCAAGGAAAATCACCGGTTAATTGAGGTATCAGATTTTGGTAAAGGGTCCCGGGTATTCAATTCAAATCAGCGAAAAATATCTCAAATTGCTAAAGTGGCCGGTATTAGCAGAAAAAACGGAGTGCAATTGATCAAATTGGTGCATCAACTCCAACCCGAGAACATTTTAGAAATCGGCACCTCACTTGGATTTGGCACATCAAGCCTGAGTCTGGGGAACCCAAATGCAGAAATTGTTACTTTAGAAGGCTGCCCTGAAACAGCATCCGTTGCTCAATCCCTTTTTAAGGATAATGGATTCAATAAAATAAATGTAAAAGTTGGTGAGTTTGAGAAAACTTTACCAGAGGTGGTAAAGCAAAGAAAATTTGATTTGATTTATTTTGACGGGAATCATTCTTATGAAGCCACTTCCCGCTATATTGATCTGTGCCGAAAAACCCTTACCCCTCATTCCGTCTGGATCTTTGATGATATTCATTGGAGTAAAGGTATGCATTCCTTTTGGAAGGAATTTAAAGAAGATACAGCTGTTCAGGCTGCTTACGAAAATTGGAATTGGGGGGTGGTTCGCTTAAATACTCAGGAAGAAGAAAAAGAGTAACTTCGGGTGAGGATAATATTCACAATTTGGATTATATCCAAAATATTTACAGCTCCATCATCATTTAAATCCGCCAACTGTTGGTAAGCAGACTCCAATACCAGATTAATGGTTACAATGATATCCTGAATATTCACCTGAGAGTCTCCATTAACATCCCCTGCAACATTCCCTGAACATTCTATATTGGTAAGGTATTGAGAAGCTGTTGAAGGTGCTTCCAGCAAAGGTTCACAATAAGTATTATCGTTTAAAACTTGATAGTTGATCCAGGTTAATATATAATCAGCAACTTCTCCATGAGGAGTGGCAGCAAATCCATGACCTCCACCAGCACCCTCAAATAATATTTTATCCGTGGTTTCAGGAGTGTTTTCATAGTGGTCTTGCCCTAATAAACCAGCATAGGAGGGTAGTTCGTTTACCTCATTCTCCCCTGCAAAAATTAGGGTTGGTACCGGGTGGTCAAGAAACTGGGGGACAAGACAAATACAATAATCATATCCTGTACAAACACTGCAATCTTCAAATATGACCGTAGGATTTAGAGCAATGACAGATTTGAGGGAATTATCCATGACTGCGGCAATTTGTGCTGCACCTCCACCCATTGAATATCCACAGGCAGAAAAGTTCTCACTGTCAATCATTCCGTAAACCGGAGACCCCGCTCTGTCCTGTTCCTGTCTGATCGTTTCAATGCCGTCAATAATTCCTTCTGCCCTTTGTTCATGGCTGTCATTTATTTCATCATTGGGACCTATGGTCAGAGCGATAAAGCCATAAGATGCAAAAAATTCTCCCCAGGCAGACATAGAGGAACTGCCTCCTCCCCAACCGGGAGTGATCACGATAGATTTATAAGGAGGATTAGCATCTAAAGGATAATATAATGTGCCATCACGATAATGGGGGCCATTTCTTAGACCGTCGGATTCGGTGATGGTTGCAAATTGGTAGGGGCCCAGATCTGAACCGCCACCACCCCCAATTTCCTGGCATTGGTTGGAATCTTCATTCCACTCACAATATTGCGACCAATACATGCAATCGCTATAGTTCAGATCACTACATTCTGCATGGAAAATACTAAGGGTTAAACAATAAAAAGTTAATTTAATAATATATTTCATAAGGTATAGTTTTTTAATTGATATTGATGTGATTTAATATAATATTAATAAGAAGAATAATATCCAAAACATCTATTGTACCATCAGAATTTAAATCTGCCAACGTATTATATTCGCCATATAAAATAATATTGACTGATAATATTATATCCTGAATATTAATTAAACCATCTCCGTTTAAATCCCCTAAAGAGGAATTTGAAGTACTAAATGTATGCCATCCTGCAATTGGATGTGAAATTGATTTCCCTGTAGAACTAGTTGCAGTAATATAATATTCAATGAGTGAGTTTGCATTTAGCAACGGGAAACTACCCGCATACCTATTATTCCCCGTAAACTCTAATACAATTTCAATAAAGGGTCCATCATTTATACTATATTTCCAATTGAGTGTGACAGAGTATAATTCTGAATCAAAATTACTATAGTCAATTACTTCTGCAGTTAAATGAATGATATTATTATTCATCACCTCTTCCGATCGTATAGCTTTATGTTCAATGTGGATCATTTCAGGGTCGAACACGCCCATGGTTCTACAATGCAGTGCATCTTCGGCGTACCAGGGATCCCCAATTGTATCATCAAAACCAATTATCTCGTATCCAGGCATTGCTTCCCGATACACATTTAATGCCTCTGAATCTTCCGGTATCCCATATTGGGGGACTAAGACTTTTTGATTTAATATTAATGAATTAGTATAGGCGGCGACAGGATTCGTCTCCCAGGGACCTCCATTGATTTCCGGGCAATAAATTCGATATATACTATAAGGTCTGTCATTATAGGTTGTTAATTCATAAAATGAATGTGCAAATTCTTCCATACATTCATATTCAGGGCTCGATTCTGAGACTTGCTTTATAATAATTGTTTCGGGATTCACTAATTTAGCTAAACAATCAATATGTTGAATACTTTCTTCATTTGGATTATCTAATATATGGTATGTTTCAAAATCCAAATATTCGTGAACGATATTATAAAATGCATTAGCTTCCATATTGTTTTCATTAACCATAAGTTCAGTTGAAAATCCAGTTCCATACCCATCTGTCATAAAGTTTCCGCCTGTCCAATAAATTGGAATATTCAAAATTTCCCAATCCAGCTGATTTGCAAAATCTATGTTAGTATCATCATCTTCATCCCAACCTCTATTTTGATGTGGCAGGGGACGCCCGGTAGAGACCTTTCTGTTAATTTCTATCCTATTATTATCACAATAACTATTATTGTCAGAGATTATTTCCCCGCAATCTCCACAATCCCAGCTATATTCATCACATAAAAAATTAAGTCCCCAACTCCCATCATCGCAGTAACCATCTCCCAGCCAATCCAATATTTGGCCATCGCCATTGAAATCTTCACATAATGCATTGTTCACATAGCAATCATATCCATCAGAGGCATATTCTGGTTGATCATTACAAAATTCTGTACCTAAACAATCAGTGAGAATCATTTCACTATTGCAATCAGAATCCACAACACTGCATCCATCCTCTACGGGATACCCATTAAACTGTTGATTAATAACTTTCCAATAATTGTTACCAATTGCAAATTGCGGGCCATGATCCCGAGTCCAATGGCTATAGGTATCTGTATTTATGAATACCACATTTTCAAAATTTATGCCCCAGTTAGTAAAAGTATTGATTGCCTGGTTTTGGTGATTATTTGTCTCCACCAATACATAAATAATATCGTCTTCTGCTAATTCTACCACCAATTGAGATGGAATTCCTAATGGCCACCTGATCATGGTACCCAGTGCAGGTTCCCATTCTGCAACTATTCTTCTTTCGTGGATGGCTCCAATTAAAAAAGTCAATAATAAAACTGATATAGCTACAAACTTTTTCATCTTTATAATCTACGAACTATAATAGTTTCATTAATAATTGCATTACAAATTGATACAATCATAATAATGAGGGACAGAAGGTTAGGGTTTAGTAGTAATTAAAATTAGAAAGTAGATGAATTTGGGATTATTCTGTTAACTAAAATATTTTGCTATGGCAGGCAGAACAGAATGTTTAGAATCCATATAGTGGTCTTCACCCAAATGTTTAATAAAATTCACTTTTTCCAATATTTTTTTTATGCGTGGCTTCGCATTAGATACGATCACTTTAATACCCTGAGTCTCTGCTCCTTTAATGAGGTCTTCTAAGGCATAAGCACCGGAGAGGTCAATCATCGTCACATGGCTCATATCTACGATTAACATGGTATGCTGCGGTGCATCTGCATAGGCATTGATGAGAGGTTCTATTGATCCGAAAAACAGAGGACCTTGGGGCTGAAAGACATTTACCGGAAGGCCTTCCAATTCATGTAAGGTTTTCTCTTTCAGGGCATAATAGGACTGGGCAAGGGGTATATTCTTATGCTGATAGGTTGTACTCACCTCTTGTACAAACCGGAAGAAAGCAAAAATCACTCCAATGGCTATAGCCACCATGAGATCTTCATACACCGTCACAAAGAGTACAATACTGAATACCCATAAATCAGTCAGGGGAAGTTTTCTCAATACAGGTAAAATGCGGTAGTCCAAAATATCTATGCCTACTTTAAAGAGTATGGCAGCCAAACAGGCAGTGGGTATTGCTGCTACCAGAAACCCTAAGCCATAAATAATTGCCATAAGGGTGAGTCCATGAACAATGGATGCCAGAGGAGTCTTCCCACCAAATTTGATATTAGCCACCGTACGCATGGTTGCCGTTGCAGTGGTAACCCCACCAACGAGGCCTGCAGCCATATTCGCCATACCCTGTCCGAAGGTTTCTCTATCGCTGCTGTGGCGGGAGCGTGTCATATTATCAGCTACAATACAACTGAGCAGGCTGTCTAAAATAGCGAGTCCTGCCAAGGCGAATGCAGGAAACAAAAATTCCCGAAAGCGGGAAATATCAGGTAGGTACACGGTGAAAATTTCAGAATCTCCACTGCTGCCCATTTTATCGCCGATGTAGGGGATGTCCAAATTCAGAAAATAGGCAGTGAGGGTACCAAAAATGAGTGCAGTTAAGGGTGCGGGAATATTTTCCAGCACTTTTATCCGCTTTTCAAGGGAACTCCAGCTGAATAAAATCAAGAGGGAGGGCAGAGCAACATAGAGGGCTTCTATGTTAATATTTTGCAGGGTATAGTTGAGGTTTTTAATTACCAGATGAATATTATTTTGTGCTTCTAACCCTACAAAAGCATTGATTTGGGTGAGTATGACAATAACCCCGATACCACACATGAAGCCAGCCACTACAGGGTAGGGCGTATAATGAATAAACCGTGAAATTTTCAGAAGGGAAATTGCCACCATAATGAGCCCGCTTAAAAAGATAATGGAAAAGGCTGCCACCAGGTCAGGCTGATGGGTGGTACCTATAACGAAGGTACCCATGAAGGCACCAATCTGGGCGGCTTTAGGTGCAGTGGGGCCGCTGACTCCCACCATGCAGCCGCCGAAAAGTCCACCCACAATACCGCCGGCAATGGCACCCCAAATTCCTGCCACAGGTCCCAACTGAGAGATCTCTCCAAAGGCAAGGGCCAGGGGAAGGGCAATAATGGCTACCGTAATCCCAGCTACAATGTCTCCCCCCATATTGGTAGGGAGGGATTTTATATTCTGCCAGGGACTAATTTCTCTCAGGCTGCTGTTTAAAAAAGCCAAAAATGCCTTAACGGAATATTTAGAGGCAGCGTTATGCCTATTATGCTTATTTTTCATTCAATAATAATGTAGTGGAAAAATGAGCGGTTAATTTAAAGGGAATTGGGAAGATGAATGGATTTTAATCTTTTAAGAATATTTTGGGGTAAAAATGAAAAGGATTACCAGAGGACTACAACATGTTGCTTAACTTTGACTCAACTTTATCGTGGGAAGTCCAACTTTTTTGTTGGTTAATTAAATCAAGAAATGAGTATTTACCTTTAGTTTGCTTATATCCTACAATTAAATTTGTTTGTGATTTTCTTAATATAGAAATAATATTTAAAACAGTTGCAGATCCTTCGAAGATATTGAAATTAGTGCAATCTAATAATTCAACTATATCCCATTGTTTTAAAAAGTTTAGTCTATATCTTTTTGCAAAAACATTAAATAAAATAGTGTTTGGAATAATATAGGACTGAATCCCGTTTTTTGTCAAAAGTAGGTAAGATAAATTTACAAAAAAGTAGTAAATCTCATAATCTGGTACTTTACCTATCTCATTTACAACAAAGTCTCTTAGTTTACCCTTAATAGATACACCATACGGCGGATTGGCAATCACAATATCAAAACCGCCCCCTTCGGCTCCGCTCAGGGCAGGCTTGTTAAATACATCCATAAAATACAAATGCCATAAAAAGTAGGGTTTTTCATCAGATGCCATATTTTCTAATTTTGTTCGGCTATCCGAAATATGGTCTATTTCTTTATTCAATTTTGTTAATTTATTTGCCTTTACTTTTGCTGTAATACCCGTAATCTTCTTCTCTAAATGTGTAATCTCATTTTCTAATTCAATATATTTTTGGTTTAAACAATCTGTAATAAATGATCGTTCAAACTGGTCTAATTTTTCTTTTAACTTGGTTTTCTGTTCAATATCGTGAGTATTAAAATACTCTTTCTCCAATTTTTCAATATCAAATTGGGCTGTGCCTTCACTGGTGGTTAAGTAGTCCGTAATTGATACTTGAGATTCTAAAGGGTTTCCAAAAATATCTACTTCTGGTTCATAAACATTCGTTTGAAATCGTTGATGGTCAAATTTTAAATCCACCCCTTCAAAACTTTCCAAGAGCGAATTGCCCTGCATAATTTTATAATCTAAATTGGGTAAAGGTTGGGGTGCTTTTTCATCTACAATGAGAGAAAGCCAAAAACGAAGCCGGGCAATATCCACTGCACCTTTTTCAATATCCACTCCATATATAGAGTTTTGGATTATCCCCCGTTTTACTTCTGCCGGGTCCAGTGTCCAGTCCAGCGACATTTTCGCCCGAAAAATCATTTGCAACAATCCCATTGGGAATGCCCCAGAGCCAATAGCAGGGTCACATATTTTAACATTGTCTAATAATTCTTCAATCTTTTTGGCATTTTGTAGAATGTAATTATCGGAGTCGTTTTCATTGCCCTTTTTAAAAGTGCGGATGAAGTTTTCAATGGTTTTACACACCCCGTCCGTTTCACGTCCATCCCTCTCAAGAGGGGAATCGATGAGGTGTGTTTTCAAATACTGAATAAGCGATTCCTGGCACATATACTGAACAATGGGCTTAGGCGTATAAAATGCTCCCTTATCTTTATTATCTTCCAGTAGGTTTTCAAAAATATGCCCTAACATTTCAGGGTCAATCCCAACCTCGTGATCGTTCGGGTCATTTTCATCTATGGTAAAATTATATTCACCAAAATAAGTTAACAGACTTTCAAAATGCGATGCAGGGAAATCCATTTGACGAATGGATTCACTGTCTGATTCAAACAGCCCACCATTCAAATACGGAACTCTTGTATTTGTAAGTTCAAACACATCATATTCACGATTAGGTGTATTCAGAGCATCAAAAAGTGGGGCTAAAGTTTGACTATGAAATTGGTCTTGATTGGCAGATTCAAACAGATTTTTAAGTTCAGCCACCAGACGCTTATTGGTGAGAGCCACTGCTCCCTGTGATGCAAGAGATTCGACCTGCTGCTGCATATCACCTGAAAAAGAAATAGTATTACCACTTTTGCTGTCTCTAGCATTAATCAGTTGTATTACGCCAACAATATCATTTTCATGATTTTTTAGAGGTACTGACAATACTGATTTAGTTCTGTACCCTGTACTCTTATCAAAGTTTTTTGCACCTGAAAAATCAAATCCTTTTTCCTTATATGCATCTTTAATATTCACTGTCTTTCCAGTATTAGCTGAATATGTTACAATACTGGAATGATTTGGGTTTCTATCTTCATCGAATAACTGCATTGGAGGGAAGGGTATATCAGTGCCGGATGTACCCCCCATAATAATATTCATAGAATCATTTCGTAATATCTCAAAATTCATGGTCTTACCATCATCACTAATCATATATAAAGTTCGACCATCTGCATTCGTAATATTCCGAGCTTCCTCCATGATAAGTTCAAAAATTACATTAATATCGTCTTCAGTCGATAAAGAAAGCCCTATCTCTTGTAGTCGTTTAATTCGATCTTCTAATGTTGCACATTTTTTCTTCAGGGTCATAGTAAGTCTCCAAGTAAATTATTCATATATTAATATTCCGTCTGAATAGTGTTATCAAATGCAGTTCGAACTGAACCCTATCACAACCTATAATCACATTTAAATATTGCCAAATTTATACAAGAGAGTAAGATAAAATGTCCGCTGATCATATTTTCGGTAACTGTTTATATGGAAATCACCGTCATCCGTAGTTTCAGTTATATCCTGTTCATATATGTCACTGTCCAGAATATCAATGACTTTACAGGTCAGCTTCAAACGGTCATCAAAAAGAGATACCTGATAGGCCATATCCAGGGTAAATTGGCCATCCGGCCAGACCGTTCCAGTTATAATTTCTTTTGGCAATCTATAAGTGCCACTGAGTTCCAGATCTCCTCCGCTTGGAATCTTGAACATACTGATGCCGCGTATTATACCTCCGGATGTACTGCCATTTTGATCATCTTCTGTTCCGCCGCTGATTTTAGATTCATAGTAATTTCCGGTAAACGTCAGATCCCAGATATTAAGTGGTGATACTTTCAGCATAATGTCAACACCATTCAAACTTCCTTTCCCTGAGTTATTATATGTGACCGTATCAATATCATCATCCCATAGTATCACATCTTTGATATTGTGATGATACAGACTCAGATCTGTTTTATATTTATCTTGCGTTAA
>CAZKEL010000008.1:0-52587 GCA_964551815.1 uncultured bacterium | reverse complement strand
CATATTTTAGATCAGACTCTTCAAAATTTTATTTTTCTGTATGTTAATGTGATAACCAGTTTCCATTGAATTTCCTCTCCTTAATTCTATCTGAAATATATAAAGTTTTTATATCTACATGCAAGGAATATGGAATATGTATATTTGTGTGTATTTGTTGGATGTGTTAAATTGATCTGGTAAAATTAAATCAGAATTCAATCAGGAGATATTTAAATGAAGTCAATATCATATTTAATCAGCGTGCTATTTATTGTTTGTGCATTTCTAATAACCGGATGTGAAAATGTAAGCCATAGCATATCGGAATCGGACAATACCCAAATTATACAAGCTAAAACCCATGGAGAAATTCTGAGCCGCGGAAAAGTGAGGGCAGAAATCAATAGCTCACCGGCAGAGGGTACCATCTATGAATGTTCCTGCGGGGACTGGCATACGGCTCAAGGGGGAGAAAAACTTTATGTGGGTAATAAATGTGATAACCTCAATGGCAATACCTATACTGTTCATTTAAAATCTAACTCCCAGGCAGAGTGGGATAGCCCAGCCCTGGTAAGCCTCACAACCATTCAGGGAATGGTGAATTATGTGGATTCCAATGGAAATAGTCAACGGGTAAGCGGTGATTGTACGGTTGAGACTGTTAAGGTAGTATCAGAGAACAACAGTTCTGTTTGGGTAGTATCCTCTAAGAAAAGTATATTTTCTGATCCAGATCTTGATGATGATGACGAAAAATAATAATTATATGGATATTTAAATGAGTGAATATTTTAAAAAAATAGAATCTTCCAAATATTTAAGGTTGCAAAAGATTTCTAAGGAATATGATCTGAGATTACCTGATAAAGTAGAATTATTTAATTCTAATCTTACAGATTATCTATCTGAGGACCGTAATAGTGTTATCCTGCATTTATCCTTAGCCACTATATGTGACGAAAATGAGGAATATTTTGATAGCATAAATTATTTGAAAACAATATTGTCACTTTCAAAAGAATTTTCTGATTTATATCCCAGAGTATTATCTGGTATTGGTTATAGTTATTTTCGGGTGAATCAATTTGATTTTGCTAAAAATTATCTTGAAAATTCACTTAACCAATCAGGAATGACCAGACCTTTTAAAGCTATTACCTATAGTCGGCTCGGCATGGTATGTGTAAAATTAAATGATCTTGAAAAAGCGAGTACCTATTGTGATAAAGCAACAAAACTCATTAAAATAACTGATTCTGTTAAAAACTATAGAGCTATTCATAGCAGGAGGGCTCACATATATAAACTCACCGGTCAATTAGAGGAATCGAAGAAAATATATGAAAATCTGATTACTCTATATCTTGAAAAAGGATTTCATAAGGAATTAATTGGCGCTCGGAATAATTTAAGTAATATCCTTAAAGATCAGAATAAACTTGTACAGGCAGAAGTACAATTACTCGAAGCAGAAAAACTCATCACTCATGATAGAAGCAAGGTAGCCGTATATACTAACATGGGTGAACTACGTTGGCTGCAGGGAGATAATAAAGCAGGTCTTCAATATTTAAAAAAGGCTAAAGCATTAGCCAGCCCGGATTTACACTCTGAATATATCATTTATATTTATGAGTTTCGGGCAAAAATTTATAAAACTCTCAACAAACCTAATTTATTTTTATGTCACCTTGAAAATACTAAAACAGCCATTTACCATCATTTACATCAAAGCAGCTCCTTTGATGCAACTATTCAAGAAAAATTGGATTGGGTCATTGAAGAATATAAAGCCTTAGATATGGGTACAAAAGCAAATATATTGCCGGAATTTACGGGTAAGGAACCCTGGCGGGAAATGAAACAACGTTTTGTGTATAATCTAATTATGTATCATATCAACAGATTTGGCCTCAGTGATGAGCTCTACCCCCGTATGGGTATGACCAAGTACAATTATTTTATACTTCGTGAACGTCTCACCAAGAAAGGCTTTGAATTTCCCAATTACCGGCAAAAAGACCCTGGTACGGGAACTCCTTTAGATGATGAAATGCAAATTTACCTTAAAAACCTGTCGGACTGCCGCTATAATAGCGCTTTAAAAATATTCGAGAAAGAAGTTTTCATGGAGGTGTTTAAGTCCGTGGGCTACAACCGTAAAAAATTAGCCCAGAAGCTACAGGTAAGCTACCTCATGGTTATGAAACGCATGACCAAATGGGTGGGGGAGGAAGGAAATTAAAAATTAAGAATGAAAAATGAATAACACACCCCACCTGCCAACTGGCAGGCACCCCTCTCAAGAGGGGAATAATCCATTTCAGGAATTCTACTCTTTAAATTCCCCTCCACCGGAGGGGTGGATGTGGAGCAGACGGGGTGGGTGAAACAGTAATTAAAAATTCAGAATTAAAAATGAAAAATACACGCCATCCGTCAACTGGCGTGCACCCCTCTCCAGAGGGGAATATTCCATATTCAGGAATTCTACTCTTTAAATTCCCCTCCACCGGAGGGATGGATGTGGAGCAGACGGGGTGGGTAAACCAGTAATTAAAAATGAAAAATGAAAAACACACACCATCCCCTAGAGAACAAACACGTCAAGAGGGAATAATCCCTGCGTAAATTTCTTTTATCCATACTACCATTCCCGGTAATTTCCTTTTATGAAAAATAAAATATACAAGTATAATCCCAAGTTAAAACACACAGCTAGAACACTTCGAAAAAATATGACTCTATCAGAAGTTCTATTATGGATTGAACTTAAAGGAAATAAGGTGATGGGGTATGATTTTCATCGGCAAAAACCAATTGGAGACTACATTGTTGATTTCTTTTGCCCAAAATTATACCTGGTCATAGAAATTGATGGTGATAGTCATATTGATAAATATGAAGCTGATAAAAAGAGGCAGGATGAATTAGAATCATTAGGATTAACCATTATCAGGTTTGATGATTTAGATGTAAAGAAATATTTATCTGAGGTAGTGACCTCTATTAAAGAAAAAATAATTGAAATTGAGGAAAATAAATAACACACCCCACCCGCCAACTGGCGGGCACCCCTCTCAAGAGGGGAATAATCCAATTAAGTATTTCTTCTAATTAAATTCCCCTCCACCGGAGGGGTGGATGCGGAGCAGACGGGGTGGGTGAGATAACTTTAGAATGTGCATACTCCATTCTCCTGTCTCCTGTCTCCTTTCTCCTTTCTCCTGCCTCCTTTCTCACCTCTACATTCGCTTTGCTCATTACAAGGTGCAAGCCCTGCTTCCTGCCGCCTGTCTCCTATCTTCAAAATTAATCGGATAATCCCTGTTTTACATTCTTAGTTTTGTACTAAATTGAAGCCCCCCAAATCGGGGTAAATTCCAATTTTTTTTCACTGATTTATGGCTGATTTCGTACACCTGCATAACCATTCAGACTTTTCTTTGCAAGACGGTGCTCAATCCGTGCAAATGCTCTGCGACCGGGTAGATGATTTGGGCATGGACAGCATTGCCCTCACCGAGCACGGTAATCTATTTTCTATGATTCCTTTTTATAAGGCTGCCAGAAAAAAAGGGATTAAGCCAATATTGGGCTGCGAAGTCTATGTGGCTGTCTGCAACCATAAAGAGAAAAAGCGCATCACCACAGCCACAGGTAAAAAATGGGGCTACCACCATCTGGTACTTTTAGTGCAGAATGAAGCGGGGTATAAAAACCTGATGAAACTGGTCTCCATTGGGTACTTGGATGGCTTCTACTACCGTCCACGCATTGACAAAGATTTACTGCGCCAGTTTAATGAAGGACTCATTGCTACTTCTGCCTGTTTAGCAGGAGAGGTGACCCAGCATGCTGCCAATGGAGATTATGAAAATGCGAAAAAAGCTGCTTTGGAATATGCAGAAATTTTTCCCGGAAGATTCTATCTTGAACTGCAAAATCACCAAATTACCGATGAACAGGCTGCCCATGTCATTTTAAAACGCCTGTCGGAAGAACTGGATATTCCTTTAGTGGCTACCAACGACTGCCACTACGCCATGGAAGACCATTGGGAAGCCCATGATGTGCTTTTCTGTCTGGGCACAGATAAAAACCGGGATGATCCCAACCGGGTGCGTTATGAACCCCGCCAGTTTTATATAAAATCCACCGATGAGATGTATGAGCTTTTCAGGGATGTACCCCAGGCACTGGAAAATACCCTTGCCATTTCCGAAAGCTGTGATTTAGAGATACCTATGGGCGAGTATCACCTGCCTACCTTTCCCATTCCCGCCCAGGCAGAGTCGGAAGATGCAGATGCCTATTTGCGGCAGCTCTGCGAACTGGGTATATCAGAGCTCTATGGAAATTTCACAGATGAAATCCGCAGCCGTCTGGACTTTGAGCTGAATGTCATAAAAAAAATGGGCTTTGCAGGATACTTCCTCATCACCCAGGATTTTGTTCAATATGCACGGGACAAGTCTATTCCTGTAGGTCCGGGAAGGGGCAGCGCTGCTGGATCTTTGGTAGCCTATTCCACAGGGATAACGGATGTTGACCCCATCAAATACAATCTGCTTTTTGAACGCTTTCTTAATCCTGACCGAATCAGTATGCCGGATATTGATATTGATTTTTGTATTGAGGGCAGAGAAAAGGTGATCACTTATATCAAAGAGCGTTACGGCTATGATTCCGTTGCTCAAATCATAACCTTTGGTACAATGAAATCCAAGTCTGTTCTGCGGGATGTGGGCAGAGTACTTGGGCTCAGTTATGGTGAGGTGGACAGAATAGCAAAAATGGTACCCGGTGACTTAGATATAACATTGCCAAAAGCAGAAAAAAAGAATCCGGAACTTGCACAGGTAGCCTCCATTGATGAGACCCACCGGGATCTCATGGATTTTTCCAAAGTCCTTGAAGGATTGCACCGCCATGCATCTACCCACCCTGCTGGAGTAGTAATAACTCCTGGACCATTACAAGATTATGTCCCTTTATTTAAATCTCCAAGTACAGGGGATATCTGCACACAGGTAGAAATGAAGTCCTTGGAGGAAATGGGCTTGTTGAAAATGGACTTTCTGGGTCTGCGAAATCTCACCGTAATTAATAAGGCGGTTCTTATGATTGAAAAGAACCGTGCTGAAAATATTGACATCACTAAAATTGATTTAGAGGACGAAGCAGTATTCTCTCTGTTTTCCAAGGGTCGCACAACGGGTATTTTCCAGTTTGAATCTGACGGAATGCGGGAATACCTGAAACAGTTAAAGCCTACCTGCATTGGTGATCTTATCGCCATGAATGCTCTTTATCGGCCAGGACCCATGGCGAACATTCCTGAATTTATTGCCCGGAAAAACGGAAAAGCAAAAATTGATTATATTCATCCTGAATTAGAGCCGGTTTTAAAAGAGACATACGGCATTATTGTCTATCAGGAGCAAGTGATGCAGATCAGCCAGATTATCGGTGGTTTCACCCTGGCCCAGGGGGATATGCTTCGCCGTGCCATGGGAAAAAAGCTGAAAGAAGCCATGGCTGCCTTTAAAGTTGATTTTGTTGCCGGGGCACTAAAAAAGAAAATCAATGAAAAACGCGCTGTTGAAATATTTGATCTGTTGGAAAAATTTGCTGAATATGGCTTCAACAAGAGCCACTCCACTGCCTATGCCATTGTAGCCTATCAAACGGCCTGGCTGAAAACTCATTTTCCTGCTGAATATATGGCGGCTAACCTTTCCTCAGAAATGGATGATACAGAAAAGGTGGTCAAGCTCATCGGTTCAGTAAAGAAAATGGGAATGGAAATCATGCCGCCAAATGTAAATAATTCTTCTGCAGAATTTGTAGCACTCACCGAATCACGCATCGCCTATGGTCTGGCAGCCATAAAAAACCAGGGGACAAAAGCCTCAAATGCAATTTCACAGCACCGGGAAGAAAACGGCGGATTCGAAACACTTTTTGACCTGTGCAGAATTGAATCCCATCTCATCAACCGGAAATCACTTGAAGCTTTGGTTCAGGCAGGTGCTTGTGATTCGCTGGAAGGACATCGGGCACAACAGTTTGCCGCTATTGATGATGCGCTCAGGTGGGGACAAAAATTCAACGAAGAGGCCCTCTCTTCACAGGAGTCCCTCTTTGGTGGAGATTCTGCACTGGCTGCTGTATCGGCTCCCGTTCTGCCCGATATTGAAGAGTGGAGCAGCGAGGAATGCTTAAAGAGAGAAAAGGACAGCCTTGGTTTCTATTTGTCAGGTAATCCCCTTGAAAAATATGAAACAGACCTGGCTGAGTTTGCTAATGTGAGTCTGGCAAACATTCCTGAGAAAAAGCCGGAGGAGATCCGCATTGGGGGAATCATCCGCAAAGTGAATACCCGATATGATAAGAAAAATCGTCCCTGGGCAATCGTGGAGTTAAACGGCTCCGCGGGAAAAGCTGATATCTTCGTTTTTAATGATGTTTTTGAAAAGACCAAATCCCTTTTAACAGATGACAATTTGGTATTTATAAAAGGTTCTCCTTCCAACCGTGAAGATGATAACGAAAAACTAAAAATGATTGCCGGGGATGTTTTTCCCCTTGCCGAAACCCGTTCGCGGTTGAGTCGGTATGTGAATATTCGCCTGGATAAATCCATTACGGATGCTGACATTTTAGCTCAATTAAAACTCCTCTCGTCATCGCATAAGGGCCGTTGTGGATTCATGCTGCATTTACAGGCAGAATCCGGTGGTGTTCAGAAAGTTCGTGCTTCAAAAATAGGAGTTACCCCTGCACCGGATTTTATCTCGAAACTGAGAAATCTGGTGGGCGAGAGAAATGTGTGGATCAGTTAATTAGGGTGCTTTCCTCTAATTTGGCTCTGATTGCCCTATCAAAAAAGATCAGGGTTAACAGACTTCTGTGAAAGCGGTTATTCAACGGGTATCCTCTGCCTCTGTAAAGTTGGAAAATAGAACAGCGGGCCAAATAAACCAAGGATTTCTCCTCCTTCTTGGCGTGGAGGATGAGGACACAGATACAGACCTTGAATATTTATTGAATAAAACCATTAGTCTGAGGATTTTTCCTGATGAAAAGCATAATATGAACCGCTCCCTGAAAGAGGTGGATGGCTCGGTTTTAGTGGTGAGTCAATTCACCCTCTGTGCCGACACTCGTAAGGGCCGCCGGCCCAGCTTTATAAAGGCTGCCCCCCCTGAAAAGGCAGAATCATTGTACCTAAAATTTTGCAGGAGACTTGAAGAGAATGGAGTCCCTGTTGAAAAGGGCGTTTTTGGTGCAATGATGCAGGTGCAGCTGTGTAATGAAGGTCCTGTTACCATTCTCCTTGATAGTAGAAATCCATAAATATAGTCTAATTGTACTCTCCATTTTTATGGTTTCTTTAATGTAAATTTCCCGGCTTTATTTCAAAATATTATGGAAAAGAAAATCAGAATCATCATGGCAAAACCCGGGCTGGACGGTCATGATCGAGGCATAAAAATTCTTGCCCGAGCCTACCGTGATGCAGGTATGGAAGTCATCTATCTGGGACTGCGACAGACCCCTGAAATGATTGTGGCTGCAGCAGTTCAGGAAGATGCGGATGTAATAGCCCTGTCAATCTTAAGCGGTGCTCATATGACCATTTTTCAAAAAGTTAAAGAATTAATGGACGCTGAAGGGCTGGACAATGTGCTGCTTACCGGCGGTGGAATTATTCCGGATCAGGATATGAATTCCCTTTCTCATCTTGGTGTTGGCAAGTTGTTTGGACCCGGTACCCCTGTTGACGATACCATTGACTATATTCAAAATTGGGTACATGACAACCGCAGTTAAAACTCTTGATGCTATGCGTGCCAAAGCCCTGGAAGGGGGTGGAAAGGACCGCATTCAAAAACAGCATGATAAAGGCAAACTTTCTGCCAGAGAACGGCTGGATATTCTCCTGGATAAAAACAGCTTTACTGAGTTGGATATGTTCGTCAAACACCGTTCGTCTGATTTTGGTATGGAAAAACAGCGAATTCTCACCGATGGAGTAATTACCGGTTATGGGGAAATTGAGGGCAGAAAAGTCATGGTCTTTTCTCAAGACTTTACCGTGTTTGGCGGCTCTCTCTCAGAGGCTTTTGCAGAAAAAATCTGTAAAATTATGGATATGGCATTAAAGTCTGGAGTCCCCATAATTGGACTGAATGATTCCGGTGGTGCCAGAATACAGGAAGGGGTGGTGAGTCTGGGAGGCTACGCCGATATTTTTCTTCGTAACACCCTTGCTTCCGGTGTGGTTCCACAAATTTCAGCCATATTAGGTCCCTGTGCCGGTGGAGCGGTGTATTCTCCTGCCATCACCGATTTTGTGTTTATGGCAAAGGAAACCAGCCATATGTTTGTTACCGGTCCAAATGTAGTGAAGACGGTTACTCATGAAGAAGTGAGTATGGAAGAATTAGGCGGTGCTAATACCCATGCTTCCAAATCAGGTGTTGCGCATTTTGCCTGTGAAAATGAAGTGGAGGCATTACAAAATATTCGCCGGCTGCTGTCATATCTTCCTTCAAATAATCTTGACGATCCCCCTGTTGTTGATGCTGCAGAAGATTTAAAGCGGCAGGACATGGAACTGGACAATCTCATTCCTAACAATCCCAATAAGCCCTATGATATGCACAATGTTATCAACATAATTGTTGATGATAGCAGCTTTTTTGAAGTTCATGCAGATTATGCCCCAAATATCATTGTTGGTTTCGCCCGACTGGGTGGCCGCTCGGTGGGAATTGTTGCAAACCAACCTCTGCATTTGGCTGGTGTTTTAGATATTGATTCCTCAGTTAAAGGAGCGAGGTTTGTTCGTTTTTGTGATGCCTTCAATATTCCCATCATCACCTTTGAAGATGTTCCGGGGTTTCTGCCGGGCACCGAACAAGAGTGGCAGGGGATTATCCGCAATGGTGCTAAACTCCTCTATGCATTCGCTGAAGCCACTGTACCAAAACTAACTGTTATTACCAGAAAAGCTTATGGCGGTGCCTATGATGTGATGTCATCAAAGCATATCAGGGGAGATTTGAACTTTGCCTGGCCTACTGCCGAAATTGCCGTTATGGGGCCCAAGGGGGCTGTTGAAATTATTTTCAAATCTACCATTGCCAAATCTGATGATCCTGAAAAGGAAACAGAAAAACTCATGGATGACTATCGTGAAAAATTTGCAAATCCCTATGTGGCTGCACAGCGGGGATATATTGATGATGTGATTAAACCGCATGAAACCAGGTGGAGGCTGATAAACGGGTTGGAATTATTGAACACCAAGGTTGACCAAAATCCAAAAAAGAAACATGGTAATATCCCTCTGTAGTAATTTCCATGATAGATTTCACCAATAAAAAAGTACTTGAAAAAGCCTTTGCTGAAAATTTTGCTTCTCCTTACTACCCTATTTTGGCCAATGTATATCTGCAGGAGGGAGATTTGGTACGGGCAAAAAAAGTATGTGAGGTGGGGCTTGAGCATGACGGTACCAATGTAGATGGCAAATTTATATTAGCAAAAATAGCTCTGGCAGAAAATAAACTCACCCTGGCAGAGAAGTGGTTGAAACTGGTGGTATCAGAAAATCAGGCCCATTTTCGTGCGTTGCGTCTGCTTATCAATATTGAGTTTCAGTTGAAAAGAAGTACTAATACCATTCAGGGATATGTATTAAAACTTCTCCAATATCTACCCGATGATGCTGAGGGTGTGCATTGGCTCTCTGAACTTGGAGTAGAAAAAGAGGTAAAGGCTGAAACTGCACCAGAAAAGAGTGTTGACAAAGAAGACGAATCCAGTGAGACAAACTCTCCACCTGGCAAACCTGCCACTGCTACACAAAATTCCGAAACCTATATATTAGAGCCATCCATGGCTACCTTCACCATGGTACAGGTTCTCAAAGCTCAGAAACATTTTAATCAGGCAATTCTGGTGCTCAATATGCTTGAATCTAAAGGGAAAGATCCTGAAAAAATCGCTGCTTTACGTAGTGATATCCAATCCCTTCTGGACCAAAACGGGGAAAGTTCCTAATATTAATTCCCAATTAGACATACCTCCATTAAAGGATTTATACTCTCTAAATTCTATTTATCATGATGCAAAATTGTATGATGACATCCACTGGTGGAAAAATGACGATATAGATTTCTGGCGTAATATTTTTCATGAGACTCCCGGGAACAGGGTTCTGGAGTTAGCCTGTGGTACGGGTAGAATTGCTCCTTGTATGTTAAAAGATGACGCGGATTATACAGGCTTAGAGCTATCCCCTGCTCTGGTTGAGGGTGCTAAGAAAAATTTAAAAAATCATACTAAGGTAAATATCCTGCAGGGAGATATGCGAGAGTTTCAACTTAATGATACCTTTGACTTAATTTTTGTAGGATTTAATGCCTTTCTCCACCTCTTGAGTGATGAAGACGCAGTTAATTGTTTAAGATCTGTTAAAAATCACATGCATGCTGAAAGCAGATTTCTCATTGATGTATTTATCCCCAATCCCCTCTTCCTGTACCGCCCGGAAGGTGTTCGCTTTCCTGTACTGGAATTTACAGATTCTCAAACTGAGGAAGTGGTAACTGTAGAAGAGTCTAATATTTATGACAATGAATCAGAAATCAATCATCTCACTTGGTATTTTTCCACAAAAGATTTGATTGATTTTGCTACCCGAGAATTTTCTATCCGTATGTTTTTCCCATCCAAACTAAACTGTATGCTTATAGATGCAGGTTTTGAAATAAAACACCAATGGGGTGATTATTACCGCACCTCTCTTGGGGTAGGAAGCAAGCTGCAAATTTATGATGTGTGCCTCGCAAACGGTAATGACTGCTAAAGCCAAGGTCATTTTTTTCGATCTTTTTGGGGTGCTGCTTGGGGTTGATCAGTCCGTAGCCATCCATTATATTTCCAAAGCAACTGACACTCCCTATCTACAAACCAGAGAAATTGTCCAAGGTGAAATTTTCATGGAATTACAACGCGGTGAAATCGATTTTTCCACCTATATTGAAAAATTGAAGGCAGCCATGCCAAATGGAAAGCTGATTGATGCCGACGAACTTCATCAAGTTTGGATGAA
Organism: uncultured bacterium; assembly: GCA_964551815.1. GTDB lineage: Bacteria > Fidelibacterota > Marinisomatia > SCGC-AAA003-L08 > D37C17 > D37C17. The sequence continues at coordinate 41,471 of CAZKEL010000008.1, read as the reverse complement.
TTCAAATACAGGTGAAATGCCGGCAGTATCTTTGCTACATTCCCTGCAGAAAATCTGCTCCGTCTGGGTGATTTCCAATACCACGGAGCACCATATCAACCAATTGGCAGCCCGATTTCAATTTCTAACCGATTTAGATGGTATAATCTCCTCAGAAAAAGCAGGGGTACGCAAACCGAATCCTGCAATTTTCCAATATGCACTATCCTTGGCATCGGTGGAAGCGCATGAAGCCTGTTTTATAGATGACAGCAGGCAAAATGTTGCTTCTGCTGAAAATCTGGGGTTTCTTGGTCACCATTATACCGGCTTCGAATTCCTCTTATCATTTTTAAACAAATGTGTAACTCCAATCAATTTAGAGGGGAAAATTAATTGAAAATAGAAGTTCATAAATTATCTGAAGCAGAAATCCGGGAGAAGGGTATTTATTCCTGGCCTGTTTGGACCTGTGAGATATCTGAGTTTGACTGGGAATATGATGCAAAGGAGTCCTGCTTGTTGCTGGAGGGGGAAGTGGAAGTTATATCTGACCAGGGTAAAGTACAGTTTGGAGCCGGAGATTTTGTCGTGTTTCCAAAAGGATTAAAGTGCTATTGGAAAGTTACAAAAGCTGTGCGCAAACATTATTCGTTCGATTAAAGGCTCTTTGGGTAAAAAATGAATATTTATCTGCTTATCATTCTAATGGCAATACTGGTAGAGTTTTTTCTAAATTCACTCTCCGGCTGGCTGGATGTGAAAAATTTAAAAACTGCGCTACCCTCCGAATTTAAAGGATTCTACAGCAGTGAAAAATATGCCAATTCTCAGGAATATCTTAAAGTAAATACTCGATTTTTCATCATGACTGCTTTTTTCAACCTGATAGTGTTACTGGTAGTCATTTTTCTCGGGGGATTTAATTTGGTAGATACCTTTATCAGAAGCTTTGGATTTACTCCTCTGGCAAACGGTTTAATCTTTTTTGGTATATTATTTCTCCTGCAGGATATTTTATCTACACCATTTTCTCTTTATCATACCTTTGTCATTGAAGAAAAGTTCGGCTTTAACAAAACGACTCCACATATTTATCTGGTGGATAAACTAAAGTCCTATGCACTGCTTTTAGTTTTGGGGGGAGGTATTCTATCTCTCGTGTTATACATTTTTGAAAATATGGGCGAATTTGCCTGGGTTTTTGTGTGGATAGTACTGGCTGCTTTTTCAGTACTACTCCAGCCCTTGTTCACCACCTTCATCGCCCCCCTGTTTAATCGTTTTACTCCTCTTGAAAGGGGTGAGCTAAGAAATGAGATTAACAAGTTTTCTAAAAAGGTAGGCTTTCCTGTTGAGCGCATTGATGTTATGGATGGCTCTCTGCGTACTTCCAAGGCTAATGCCTATTTCAGCGGAATTGGCAAGAAAAAGCGAATAGCTCTGTATGACACCTTAATTGCAGATCATTCCAATAAAGAACTTCTGGCCATTGTTGCCCATGAAGTAGGGCATTATAAAAAGGGACATATTTTACGCGGAATTATTATCTCTATTATTCAGTCCGGTTTTATGCTGTTCATGTTTTCACTGTTTATCAATAATGAAAATTTATTTACCGCTTTTCAGATGGAAGCTCTATCAATCTATGGCAGTCTCATGTTTTTCAGTTTGCTTTATTCACCCTTACAATTGGGGTTATCCGTAATAAATAACTATATCTCCAGAAAGAATGAGTTTGAAGCTGACAACTTTGCCAAAGAAAATACAGGCAGCGGGAAGGATTTAATTTCAGGCCTGAAAAAACTAACTGTAAATAACCTCGGAAACCTCACACCCCACCCCCTGACAGTATTTTTAAGTTTCTCTCACCCTCCTGTTCTTGAGAGAATAAAAGCTCTTAAATAATGTTGCGAAAGCTGGTCTTATCACTATTTCTCTCCGGAATGCTTCTTGGGGAAAATCAATTCCCCATAATTCTCATGCATGGATTTTTAGGTTGGGGCAGAGATGAAATGGCAGGGTATTATTACTGGGGCGGAAAAATGGATTTAGAGGAAAAGCTGCAGGAGGAAGGATACACCGTCTATACGGTTTCTATGGGACCTGTATCACCCAACTGGCATAGAGCAATTGAGGCCTTTTACCAAATAAAAGGCGGGCAGATTGATTATGGAAAAGCTGAAGCTGAGGCCACTGGTATCATTCGTAAACCAAGAGGGAAACGGTATGAGGGCCTCTACCCACAATGGGATTCTGATCATCCTGTTCATATTATCGGTCACAGTCAGGGGGGCTTAACGGCCAGAATGTTAGAAGTGTTGCTGGACTCTGTCATTGTTGGTGAAGATTCTCCCTTATTATCAAAAAAACACCATGGATGGGTAAAGTCCATAACCACCATTTCTACCCCTCACAATGGCAGTACCCTTGTACCACTGATGTTGGATGTTTTTCCTTTTGCTTTGGGCCTTGCCCCCTGGCTGGGAGGTATTGACAACCAGACTATAACCAAACTTTATCATTTTGATCTTGAACATTGGGGGTTAGTACGAAATGAAAATGAATCATTCAGGGATTATTACCACCGTATAAAAAACTCTCCCCTCAACAATGAAAAAAACCTCTGTTCCTGGGATCTTTCAATTCCCGGTGCTGCAGCTTTTAATGCTCTTTATATTGCTGATGATGAGACACATTATTTTTCTATTCCCACATTTTCATCTATAAAAAGGAAAAATAAAACTACTCATAAACCAGATTCCACTGCTTCTTTTCACCTCTGGCCTACGACCCTGCTCATGGGTAAAGACAAAAATGCCCCGGACAGCACTTGGTATGAAAATGACGGCGTATGTAATACCGTTTCTATGACCCATATCGGCGAGGATAAAATGCTGCCCTTTTCCGGTGAGCCTGCACCGGGTAAATGGCTGGAAATGCCTGCAATAAATATGGATCATCAGGCTGTTGTTGGGCATGGCATCGGTAAAAAAGACAGAGAGATATTATTTGTATTATACATGAATCATTGTAAATTATTATACTCACTCTAATGAAAGCATTTAATTCAGCCGTAATTTTTGATATGGATGGGGTCATCATTGATACAGAACCCCTTTATACTAAAGCAGAGATTAGATTGTTTGGAGAATACGGCGTAGAAATTCCTGAAGAGGATTGGTCCTTGTTTCGAGGGTGCTCCGAACAGACTTTTTTTGACTTAAGCATGAAACGCTATGGAATAACAGAAGCTCGTGAAATTTTTATCAATAAGGGCAGACAATATGTTCGGGATGAGTTTATTCAACACCTGGCATTCATGCCCGGGTTTAAGTCCCTGCATAAAAGAGTCATCACGCATTATAAAACAGGATTGGTGACGGCCTCTCCCCGTCACAACCTCGATTGGGTTACAAACTTAATTCATTTAGAGCAGTATTTTAGCCATATTATATCTGGTGATGATACGGAAAATAACAAACCCCATCCTGAACCATATTTAGCCATGTTGGATAGATTGTCTATAACGGCTGAAAATACCATTGTAGTAGAAGACTCGCTCCACGGCATAAAATCCGCCCTGGCTGCAGGTTGTCATGTTATCGCTAAAACTGGCTCTATTCCTAGAGAGGATTTAACTATTGCACATCGAATTGTAGAGCATCTAGACGAAATTACCTTACCCCTAATGGAAGAACTGTTGCAGGAGTCTCTATAATGTTGTAATATACAATAATGAATCTCACCGAACTTCTAACGGATTTATCCATCCATTTTAACGGTATTGTCCGACGCTCTGCCTCTCAACTCAATCTTACTACCTCTCAGGCTTATCTCCTGCTTTCAATCCCCACTGATGGGATTCCCATGTCTGAATTAGCCTCCAAACTGGGGTTAGACAACAGCACCCTCACCCGCAATATTCAGAAATTGGAAGCTGCTGATTTGGTGATGCGTCAAGGCGATTCTTATGACAAGCGCATTTTCAAAGCATTTATTACCTCAACAGGAGAAGACACCATCGCTGAACTTGAGGGACTTTTAAATGAAACCAGTCTTGTCATTGCGGATAAATTAGATTTAGATGTTCAAAACGCTCTTGTTGAAGTACTGGAAAAGCTGGTTTGGTCCTTAGATTGTATTTGGGAATAAATGTCGTGAATCGGGAATTTAGTTCCAATCTGTTGAATTGGTATGACGCCGAGCAAATAAATCTACCCTGGAGAAAATCTGAAAATTCCTATCATATCTATGTGTCAGAAGTCATGTTACAACAGACTCAGGTCAACACGGTGATCCCCTATTTTCAGCGCTGGATTAACGCCTTTCCAACTATTCATGATGTTGCCAAAGCCTCCCTTGATCAAATTCTCAAACAATGGGAAGGGTTAGGGTACTATACCAGGGCAAGGAATCTTCACAAAGCCTGTAAAATCATGAGTGAAAAATATGCAGGTATAGTACCCGATAATTATAACATTTTTTCCTCATTGCCAGGCGTTGGCCCTTATTCTGCCGCCGCCGTTATGTCAATTGCCTTTAATCACCCAATACCTGCTATTGATGCCAATGTTCAGCGTATTATAAGCCGCTTGCACATGCTGCCACATACTCCTGCAGTCCTTACAAAAAAAGCTGAAGGATTGCTGGCGAAAGTTATCTCTCATGACCGTGCCGGTGATTTCAATCAGGCCATGATGGATTTGGGCAGGGTGGTCTGTACAAACAAAAACCCGCAATGTGACAATTGCCCCCTTCATAATAATTGTAGAGCTTATACAAATAATATGGTGCATTCCTTTCCAAAAAGACCTGTAAAACCAAAAAAGCCGGTGTATAATATCGCCGTGGCTATCATTTGGCAAAAGGGAGAAATTCTTATTTCTAAGCGGCAGGAAAAGGGACTATTAGGTGGTTTATGGGAGTTCCCCGGAGGGAAATTGCTTCCGGGAGAAAGTGCTGAAAAATGCATTATTCGGGAAGTACAAGAAGAGCTGGGGGTTCTTGTGCGTCCAAGGGAGTTTATTAAACAAATTAAACATTCCTATACTCATTTTTCTATTATTATGGACGCCTATCATTGTGACTATTTATCAGGCAAACCTCATTGTTACCAATGTAGTGACTGGCGCTGGATACGCCCGGAAGATATCGTGAAGCTGCCATTTCCAAATGCGAACCATAAGCTGTTTTCTTATGCCTTTCAGGGGAGTAACTTTGCTAAAATATAAACTACTTTCACCTGTATTATATCTCACCGGTTTTATTACTTTTGTCAGCATTTCTACTCTCCTCATTGTAACCGGGCTATTGTACCTGCCGTTATTTTATACCTTAGACAAACTCTGTTGCCGCCTTATGATGTTGTCCCTGTTTGTTTGGCCTAAATACATAGGCACATTTCCAAAAAAAGGTACCTATATCATCATGATGAATCATTCCAGTTTTATAGATGTATTTATTTTTCCACTTATTCCCAGGGGATTTTATTCCGGCATAACGGCTATTGAAAATTTTAAGATACCCATTTTTGCTACCTTGATAAAACGAATTCAGGCTATACCCATTGAAAGGAAAAATCGAAGTGCTGCCATTGCCAGCATTAAAAAGGCGGAAGAAGTGTTGGCACAGAATATTCATATTGGAATTTTGCCCGAGGGAACCCGAACACTAAATGGCCGATTAGGAGAATTTAAGAAGGGAGGATTTCATATGGCAGTCAATGCAAAAGCTCCTATTGTCCCTGTTGGGGTACGCGGTGCCTTTGATTTTAAGCCCAAGAATCGCTGGTGGATGATGCCGGGAAAAATTGAAATAAAAATAGGGAAGCCTACAGATCCTGCAACATACAATGATTTAGGTGTTGAGGGATTAAAAACATTAATTGAAAAAGAAATTCAGGAATTATCAGGAGACCACGATGCAAATTAACGAAATTAACATGGTTATCACCGGCGCTAACGGTGCCGTCGCTTCTGTTTTGTTGGAATATTTCAACCAAAGGGCTGCTTTTGTGGCAGGAACGGTGCGGCAACTTGGTACCAGTTTTGAGAAATCCTCAAATTCAACAATTATTGAAATGGATCCACTGGATCATTATTCCATTGACGGTGCTATAAATTGGGTAAATAATGAAGCTGGTGAAATTCATGCCTGGCTGAACATAGCCGGCGGCTTTATAATGGGGAACAAGGTTGAGGAAGGTCACGATGACTGGAATTACATGTATAATACAAATTTTATGACTGCCCTGAACTGCTGCCAACAAATACTTCCCAGAATGCGGAAATTCGGGTGGGGCAGAATAGTTAACATGGGAGCTCAGGCTGCCATTAAGGGTATGCCCCTTGCAGGTCCTTATTGTGCCAGCAAAACAGCAGTCCATATGTTAACAAAAACGATTGCCCTTGAAAATGGTAACGGAATAACCTGCAATGCAATTCTGCCCAGTATAATTGATACCCCGGCAAACCGCAGCCAAATGCCTGATGCCGATCATTATAATTGGGTAACACCGAAAAAAATCGCTCAGACCATAGAAGGCTTTTTAACCTCGGACACCAATGGAGAGCTACTCCATATTTAAGCAGCTTTTTTCAGAAAGTTATATACAAAAGTATTTACCATTGCCGCCAGGGGAATGGAAATGACCAACCCGGCTCCCAGGGGAATTATAGAAAGTAATATTATAATAGCTACAGTTGCCCCCAAAAGGAACAGCTCCATCACATAACCTTTGGTTATTGCAGCGCTTTTTTGTACCGCTTCCAGCACTCCACATTCTTCATCCACCAGGAAATAGTCATAATATTGCAATCTGATAGAAACATAAACCGCAGGCACAATAATCAGTACCATTGGAATGATGAAAGACAATCCCGAAAAGGATTCAAAACTGGTTAATGAATCTATATCACCGGCAATAGATAGCAATAAAATGATCACCCCTGGTGAAATTGCAGCAGCCAAAATTACCAGAAAAACTATACTGGATAACAGATATGGAATAAGCAGGTGAAAGCTGCTAAATATCTGATTAATACTACTTTCCTTATTGAAAAGCAGGTTCAGACAGATACGGATGATGCCTAAATTTAGACCCATTTGAAATAGATACGCCGCAACAGAGAAGACAATTGACTGGAAAGACAAATCCTCCAGTAGGCGGTCTTGAATCATTCCCAGGGAGAGGTTTATTCCAAAGATGAGGAGCATGGCAAGAATGAGCAGACTCAAATTTGATTTTACTATTTCCCAAGAACTTTTGATTATATATGATTTAGAAAATTCCATTTTTGGCCCTTTTAAACTGGTCTAAAATTAAAAACCTTTTTATGGTGGGTGGACTGATTAATTTATGGTATATCCTGAAATACAGCTTTAATTTTCATAGATTCACAGGATTAATTTTTACATTGAAAATACCCTTTTACAAATGCGAAGCAAACGGAAATGATTTTATTTTTATCTTTTCCAAAGATTTCCCTGAAAGCAGAGAGAAGGGCATATTAATCGCAAATTTGTGCCGTCGTCAAACCGGAATCGGGGCTGATGGTCTGTTCATTATTGCTGATTCTGGCACTCACAATTTTAAATTAGATTATTTTAATGCCGACGGTTCCTGGGAAACATTTTGTGCCAACGGCTCCCGATGTGCTGTCAGATTAATGCATAAAATTTCTAACAATGATAAAAATATCTCCTTTGAAACCGGTGCTGGCAGTCACTGGGCAAAAATACATAATGACCATACCGTTTCTATGCAGATGACTCCACCGGAATATAAATCTGAGCTGCTCGCACCGGAAGAAATTAAAGGCTATCATATAGACAGCGGAGCTCCCCACTTTGTGTGTGAGACTTCCAATTTATCTGACGAATTCGTTCTCGACAAAGGACGTTGTATCCGCTATCACTCCCTGTTTCAACCAAGGGGGATAAATGTAAATTTCTTTTCCCAAAATTCTGATAAACAAATAACAGTTCGCACTTATGAAAAAGGAGTAGAAGCCCTTATGCAGTCCTGCTCATCAGGGTCAACAGCCGTAGTGTACCATCTTGCCAAGAGCAAGAGAGTAACCTCTCCCATCACCACTGTTTCACCCGGAGGGGAATTGCATTTTGAGTTTGATGAAAATTGGCAAAATGTTTGGTGTAGAGGGGCAGCGAATATTGTTTATAAAGGAATGTACACCGTAGGAAAATCCTACGAATGAAAACGGCTGTGCTTTTTGATCTGGATGGGGTTATTTACCAAGGCGATGCATTAATACCGGGAGCAAAAGAGATAATTTCACTCCTGCAACAAAACGAAATCCCCTTCCGCTTTATCACCAATACCGCCCGTATGACAAAGCAACATTTGCTGAATAAATTACATGAAATGGGATTACACATTCAACTTGACCAGGTATTTGCAGCCCCTCATGCTGCCGTTGCCTACTGTAAATCAAAGGCATATTCTCGCCTCCGCCTGATAGTACCCGACAAAGATATGGAAGATGATTTTTCAGACTTTACTCTTAATAACGAAAATCCCCAAGCCGTTATATTAGGAGACATGGGTGCAGGATTTACCTTTGAGCTTCTCAATGATATTTTTCAGCTTTTGATTGAGGGTGCAGAGCTTGTTGCGCTGCATAAAAATAAATATTGGCACTCCGGATCAGGATTGACCCTTGATGTGGGGGCATTTGTTTCTGCGCTGGAGTTTGCCTCTGAGAAAAAAGCGGCTGTTATGGGTAAGCCTTCTCCCCATTTGTTCACTCTTGCGGTTCAGGACTGGAAATTACCGATGGATGCAATGTATATGGTAGGGGATGATTTGGACGGGGATATAGGAGGCGCAAATTCAGTGGGTATGAAATCTGTGTTGGTGCAGACCGGGAAGTTCAGGCAGGAGCAATTGGAACAATCTCCCAACACACCTCTTCACATAATCCCCTCTGTGGCTGAATTACCTGAATTACTCAATCTTCGCTAAAAAGGAAACGGCTTTTTCACACCCTGTAAACAAGTTGGCTTCTTCAATGTTTTTACCTCCCTGCAGCAGCTGAGCTTTTTCTCCAATTGAAACCGTTACAAAGGGAAGGTTGATAAGTTCCAGCGTATCCTGAAGCACATATCCGCTTTGCTGCCAGGGTCCCGGAAACAAAATGATTCCACTTACCTTTTTCCTGTATCTTTGTAAAATATTGGCTGCTTTACTTTCTTCGTTTGTTTGAAAAATCCGCAGTTTTAGGTGTTTCATTCTCGCTGTGTTTCGCAGATGATTATTTAATTTGTCTAGTGTAATATTTTTTATTCTTAGACCAATGAGGTTCATATTGGGACCGTGTATTACCAGAATATGTTTATTATCTCCCATGACTGTTCTCTAATTTGTCTTGATACATTTCTACAATTTTCTGGTGGCAGGGAAATGCCAGGCGTGGCAGGCTCTTAAGGGTGAACAATTTTGCAGCGGAGGCATCGTCACCCGGTGTCATTCCTTCCCAGCTATGTATTTGTACTTTCATTCCAATAAGCAAAATATCACCAAACATGGTGTTAAAATGACTGCAGGTTCCAAGCAGTTCAAAATCATTCCCTTTCAGCCTGGTTTCTTCATAAAGTTCCCGCTTTGCTCCTTCTATGAGGGTCTCTCCCCTTTCGATAAATCCTCCTGGAAGTCCCCACTCGCCCTTTCCCGGTTCAGCAGCTCGTTTCACCAGTAATAGCTTATCATTTTGGGGACAGATCAGGGTAGCCGTGGGTTTTGGGTTTTCATAATGGATGCTGGAACAGTTACTGCAATAATACCGGTCTCCTCCGTCAATTTTTCCAAAACTGTTTTTCGCCCCACAATTTGAGCAGAATTCTAAATACCCCATCCTGAGAAATTTAGGGAGAATTCCATATTGGAAAAAGACTGTTAAATGATCTAATATTTCCGCCCTTATGAATACTAATAAATCTATATTAGCTGTGGGGTCAATTGCCCTGGATACACTTGAAACTATAAACGGCAGCCGAAAAGATATTTTAGGCGGGTCAGCCACCTATTTTGCTGCCGCTGCAGGATTGCTTGCACCGGTGAAGCTGGTGGGTGTGGTAGGAAATGACTTTCCTGCAGAAGGATGGGACTTGTTTCAATCACGCTCTGTCAATATAGAGAATGTCTTGCAGGAAAATGGAGCCACTTTTAAGTGGGGAGGAAAATACAGTCCCGATTATTCTACCAGGGAGACGCTGTTTACTGAACTTGGTGTGTTTGAAAATTTTCATCCTGAAATCAAACCCGCTGATAAATCCTCTTCTCTGGTGTTTTTAGGCAATATCCAGCCGGATTTACAATACGCAGTTGCCAAAGAAACAGCAACAGCTGAATACATCGTCATGGATACCATGAATTTGTGGATTGATCTTTTTCCTGAGAAATTAAAAGAGGTCTTTGGCCTGGCAAATATTCTGCTCATTAATCATGAAGAAGCAAAACAGGTTACAGAGAAAGCTGATTTAGAGTCAGCAGCTGATACTCTTCTAAATTGGGGTCCCGAAATTGTAGTCATTAAAAGGGGAGCCGACGGGGCTTTTCTTGCCAAGAGTGATCACCGTTGTTCGGTTCCCGTCTTCCCTATAGACAAAGTACTTGATCCAACCGGTGCAGGGGACTCTTTTGCAGGGGGATTTATGGCATATCTTTCATTGTATGATGATCCTGATTTTATTGAAGCTGTAATATTTGGTTCTGCCATGGCTTCGTTTTGTGTGGAAGGATTTGGGGTTGAGGCCCTCGTTTCCGCAACGAAAGAGAATTTTCTTAGCAGGGTTAACACTATCAGGGAATCTATGTTGGAACCTAATAAAGAATGAATACTACCCCTTCATCAAATGATTTGGAAATTGTTGACAATCAATACCCGGACAGAGACTACGAAGTGAAAATTTCAATTCCGGAGTTTACCTGTGTCTGTCCCCGAACCGGCCAGCCTGACTATGCCTGTATTGAAATTACTTATATTCCCCATAAACATATTGTAGAATTGAAATCGCTGAAGCTTTATATGCAGCAATACAGAAACATGGGAATTTTTCATGAGACAGTCACCAACAGAATTCTTGATGATTTTAAAACGGCTGCCAAGCCCAGGTCAATTCAGGTAGTGGGTAAATTTAATGCCAGGGGTGGCATTAGCACCAATGTGATTGCCTCTTGGCCGGAATAGTTTGGGTTTTTCAGAAAGAATATCTGTAAATTTCCCGGCTCGATAAGTTTAAAAAAGGCCAAAAATGAAAACTACAATTCGATTCAGTAACAGAAAGAGAAAAAACAAACACGGATTTATGAAGCGCATGAGTACCAAGTCTGGTCGTGCTGTGCTTGCCCGACGCAGAAAAAAGGGCCGGAAGCAAATTTCCGCATAATTGAAACTTTCCCTTTCTTCAAAAGAAATTAAACATAGCCTAACGGCTTCTAAATCCCTGAAATTCGGGGATTTATTATTTAGGCATGTAAATTCTGCCAGTCCGGGCATAGGGTTTATAGTATCCAGAAAATATGGTAATGCCGTTCAGCGCAACCTCTTTCGCCGTCGCTGCAGAGCTGTATTTCAGCAATGCATAAAACAATCTTCCCTGAGTATTTCATTGGTAGTAAGACCCTTAAAATCTCAAATTCCTTATTCATCTATTGAAAAAGCTTTTCATCAACTTGAAACCAAGCTCTCTCATTAATTCCTTTCTTATTTTATTAATAAAGGCCTACCGGTTGTTACTGTCCGGGTTTTTACCAGATTCCTGCAGGTTTAGCCCTACTTGTTCCTGCTATGCAATACAAGCGCTGGATAAGTACGGCTCCCTTAAGGGCTCTTGGCTTGCTCTACGGAGAATAATTAAATGTCACCCCTTCCACCAAAAAACAGGATTTGACCCCGTACCATGAATGATACAATGCGCTATATTTTAGCTGGTCTGCTCATTTTTATTATAATTGTACTCCAGCCCTTTTATCTTGAATGGCTGGGATATGAAACTTCTCCGTCTGAAATTCAGGAAGAGAGTATTGTTCAATCTGAACAACCCCCCGGTGAAATGCACCAGAGTGATTCAGTCTCACAAAAAGACGAATTTACTCCTACATTTAATTTATCAAAGCAAGAGTCCGTTCATGAAATTACTTTTGTGACGCCTCTTTTTGTTTCCACCATATCCAGTCATTCCGGCGGAAGTATAAAAAGCTACACTTTAAGAGGAGAAAATTCCGGGAAGTTGAAATATATGGGTGGCTTTGATGAAGAAGGGGTGTTTTCAAAAGATATTCCTGTATCTATAATTCTACCGGATGAAAATCATTGCCGACCCTGTTTGGCATATTTTGATAATAAAACAGACGAGTATTCCTTTTTTAATCAATCCTTCTCCCTAAAAAATAGTGGCAATTACCCTGACACCCTTTGGCTGGGTTCTGGAGAATCTACTACTTTACATTATTACCTTTCCGCAAGTGACGGCAGTGTTCTCATTGAGAAGAGTCTCACTGTTTCCGCCGATGAGCTGGTGAGCTTGCATCAATATAAAATTAACGATAACGAACTGGAATATTCAAATAATCTTGAAATAATGTGGTATGGTGGCCTTAGGCCCACTGAAGAAAAAACAGATGAAGATGTACAATACGGGTCAGGAATTATAAGTCAGGCTAAAGAGCTGGAGGATGTGCAAACCACCAACCATGATGAAAATATTCTCAGGTCCGTGTATAATGGTCACACGGAATGGGCCGCAGTTAGAACGAAATATTTTATTTCTGCCCTGTTGGTGGAAAATCCGGGTAAATATGCAGCTCTTTCTGAAGAAAATGTCTCCTTTGGAATCCGCAGCCACACACCAGCCTACAATGCTTCTATTGGCTATCCTTATGATGTAAACCGGATTACAGCTGATTTATATTTAGGTCCCCTGGATGTTGATCATCTTACCTCCACCGGCTCCACTTTAGACGAAACGATGAACTGGGGATATTCTCTTATTCAACCCATTAGTAAACGCATTCTCTGGGTATTAAAATTTATGCATAATGCCCTTAAACTTAATTATGGTCTGGTATTGTTGTTGTTTGCTGTGTTGGTGAGATTAATAACAGGACCTCTTACAAAGAAATCTTTCGAGTCCAGTCAAAATATGCAAAAGATTCAACCGGAAATTAAAGCTCTGCAGGCCAAGTATAAAGCAGATCCCCAGCGGTTGAACAAAGAAATGATGGGGCTTTACAAAAAACACGGGGTTAATCCCTTAGGCGGGTGTTTACCTATACTGCTGCAAATGCCACTGCTCTGGGCGCTATTTATTGTATTTAGAACTACTATTGAGTTCCGCGGTGCTCCCTTTATTTTATGGATTTCTGATCTTTCCAAGCCCGATGTAATTTTTAATCTTCCCTTTTCAATTCCTATCTATGGGGATGGAGTTGCCATCTTGCCCCTGATTATGGGAGGAACACTGTTATTGACAATGCGGATGTCATCTGCTACAATGGATAAAAGTCAAAAACCAGTTATGTATTTTATGAACGGATTTTTCATTTTGTTATTTAATACTTTCCCGTCGGGTCTAAACTTGTACTATACAACTTATAACATTCTTAGTTTTTTCCAACAACGCAGTATTCGCAATAAAATCGCTGTGAAGTAGTGCTCTGGTGGAATGGTTCCTTATGATCAAGAAACAATTGTTGCCTTGGCAACTCCTCCCGGTGTTGGTGCTTTAGCTGTATTGCGCATTTCGGGTGAAAGGCTAATCCCGCTTTATAAACAACTTACCAGAACACCTCCTAAAAACAGATTTGCCTCCTTTTGCAAATTATACCACCCTGATTCAGGCGAGGTGTTAGATGAGGTGGTGGCCACCTTTTTTCAATCACCAAAAAGTTTTACCGGCGAGGATATGATTGAGATTTCCTGCCACGGCGGAGAGGCGGTTCAAAGCAATATAATCTCCGCCATTCTTTGCGGAAATACCAGGCTGGCAAAGCCGGGAGAATTTTCCTTCAGAGCTTATATGAATGGTAAAATGGACCTGCTGCAGGCAGAGGCGGTTGCTTCTCTTATTGCATCTAAATCCACCTATTCAACTAAAGTTGGATTACACCACCTGAACGGTAAGGTTACCGACCAATTATCATCTATTAAATCTAAGATTACAAACTTGCTGGCAATAATTGAAAATGAGTTAAACTTTTCAGAGGATGAGATTGATAAAACTTCAATTGAAACAATTGCCGGAAAAATTGATACAGTACACGCAGAAGTTTCAGCTATCGTCGAGGCATCCTCCTTTGGCAGACAGATATTTTCCGGTGTGCGGGTTGTGTTATTTGGAAAACCAAATTCTGGAAAGTCAAGCCTGTTCAATGCTCTGTTGGGATTTGACAGAGCTATCGTTTCTTCCACTCCGGGTACCACCAGAGATACAGTTGAAGCATGGATAGAATTAGAAGGGCTTCCAGTCTGTATTATTGATACTGCTGGTGTGTGGGAATCAGGAGAATATTTGGACAATTTGGGAGTGGAAAAAACACAATCGGAACTGGACAGAGCAGATATATGTTTATTGATTGATGAAGATGACCCCGCATCGTTAAAAAGTGATAATATGAAAATGCCTGTCATTTTAATTCGCTCTAAACTCGATAAAAACCAACATAATGAGTACGTGGAAGATATTATCCAAACTTCCTCTAAAACACAACAGGGATTGAAAGAATTGCTAACACAGCTATCAACATATTGTTTGCGTATTTCGCAGCATTCTGAAAACAACTCAACTGCCGTAATGACTACCCGCAGACAAAGAGTATTATTGAAAAATTCCCGTAATATATTACATGAGGCATCCAATCAAGCCAGAGAAAATATTGGAACCGATATTCTTGCTTCAACGCTGAGACAGTTTGTGATTTGTATTCAGGATGTAATTGGTGAAATCCCAAATGAAAATATCATGGATACTGTTTTTAAAAACTTCTGTGTAGGGAAATGACGGCTCAGCCCACTATAGTCATTGCCGGCTGTGGTCATGCCGGAGTTGAAGCTGCCTGGGCGGCTGCTAATATCGGTGCTAAGGTCATCGTGGTTACCATGGATACCAGCGCAACGGCAAGACTTAGCTGTAACCCTGCGATTGGCGGGCTGGGCAAAGGGCACCTGGTGAAAGAAATTGATGCTCTGGGTGGTATAATGGGCCGAGCTGCAGACAAGTGTGGAATTCAGTTTAAAACTTTAAATAAATCCAAAGGGCGCGCAGTTTGGTCTTTAAGGGCCCAAATTGATAAACAACTGTATCCCCGCTTTGTTAGCAATCTATTACATAAGCACAAAAACATTCAATTTGTTGAGGGAGAGGTTGTTGATTTTATTGTTGATAACTCAAAAATATCCTCTGCCGTGTTAAGGGATGGTACACCTATTAAAACCAATGCCATTATTGTCTGTTCCGGCACCTTTTTAAATGGACTAATTCATATTGGCAATGCTCAATTTCCCGCCGGAAGAATTGGTGAGAAGCCGTCTATTGGACTAACAGATAGTATTGTAAATTATGGGTTTACACTGTCAAGATTGAAAACAGGAACCCCTCCAAGATTGCTCTCTGATTCCGTAGATTGGTCTATGACCACCCTGGCGCAGGGAGACGAAAATCCCCAGCCGTTTTCGGTGCTGACAAGGCGTCCTTTTGATCCTTTAAATATACCCTGTCATATTGTTAATACAAATATTTCCGTTCATACCATTTTAGAGGAAAACTTATCCAGGTCCGCCATGTATTCTGGCAAGATTTCTGGCGCTGGTCCCAGATATTGCCCCAGTATCGAAGATAAAATTGTGCGCTTTAAATCCAGAGAAAGTCATCAGTTATTTCTTGAACCAGAATGGATGGGGTCTAATCAAATATATGTTAATGGATTTTCTACCAGCATGCCGGCAGAAGTTCAACTGGAAGCCCTGCGTAAAGTGCCTGCGCTAAAAAGGGTTGAGTTTATTCGCCCTGGTTATGCTATTGAATATGACTACTTTCCCACCTCACAATTAAAATCCACCCTTGAAACTAAAAGTATTGCAGGACTTTATTTTGCGGGACAGTTAAACGGAACTTCCGGCTACGAAGAGGCTGCAGCTCAGGGGCTTATGGCGGGGTCAAATGCTGCTTTAAAATTATTTGAAAATAATCCCCTTATACTTGGCCGCCACGAAGCCTATATAGGTGTATTAATTGACGATCTTATTACCAAAGAAATTAATGAACCATATCGTATGTTCACCTCCAGTGCTGAACATCGCCTTTCCCTTCGCTCTGACAATGCAGGTCTGCGGCTTACAGAGAAAGGTGTAAAGGCGGGGCTTATATCAGAAACACAGAAAAAAAAGCATACGAGTTTTAGCAATGAAGTTGTGCAAATTAAGCAAGGGTGTGAAAAATTAAGAGTGGCAATAGATGGAAGCCCTATTTCTCTGCATGATTATATAAAGCGGCCAGAAGGAGGGCTGCTAAAGCGTGCGGAAGGGGTTAAATTATGTGACAATTTTTCAGGGGATGCAATATTTACTGCAGAAACAGATATCAAATATCAGGGCTATGTAATTAATGAAAATGCCCGGGTGGGTAAATTAAAAAAGCTTGATGGCATTAAAATACCTCCAGCTTTTGATTACCATATACTAACAAGTCTTTCGTCTGAGTCCCGGGAAAAGCTAACCAATATTAAACCGGAGACTCTTGGCCAAGCCTCCCGCCTTGCAGGAGTTCGGCCTGCAGACATTGGGGTTCTGGCTATATATCTTCAATCTTCTTCCTGATTGTTTCACGTGGAACATTCTTCATTGCTTACCGCGCTGAAAGCCTTTCTGCCTTCCAAAGCTGATTCCCACACGCTCCGTTTTAAGCATTTTCACCCCGATCTCTTTTCTGCTGTATTTGCTTCCTTAGGTAAAAAGGTTTTTCTCTCTTTGCCAGATAATCGGTTTCTGCGTACCATTAAATATTTGGAAGGCCTGCACCAAAAGGAAGGGGTGGTGTTTTTACCAGATAAATCTGATCCTGCAAATGTACCTTCAGGGTTTGTGTCCCCTGCACAGAGGTATATCGCTGGCGCACGAGAAATTCTTTCCGGAGGCGTGGAAGCTGCATCTCTAATTGTTGCCTCTGAGTCCGGGAAAAGTCTTCCGGTGGTAGGTGCCGGCAACAAAGGGGTGATTAACTTCGACGGGTCATCCTCTTTTGAGGACTGTGAAGCGTTTTTTCTGTCTGAAAACTATGCGAGAGTAGATTTTGTAAGCAACCCCGGTGATTATTGTCTCAGGGGCGGAATAATTGATGTATATCCAAGGTCTGCTTTTAGTCCTTATCGAATCAATTTTTTGGAGGATATTCCCTCTGTTTTCAAATTTGATGTTGACAGCCAATTAACCACCCAAAAAGTAAGTAATTTTTCACTAAGCTCCTTTCAATCTAAACAGCTTCGCCCATTATCAGAATGCAACCTTGAACAGTTTATACCCATGACTTTCAACGAAGACGATGTGCTTGTGTGTGGTCGGGGTGAAACAGGGGTGATTGAGGTTGAGGCAGAGGTGTTGTCTGCGCATGGTTTTGCTCGGCTGGATGAAAAAACAAAGGCTTCTGCAACTGCTTCAAATTTGCTAACATCTATAGGCGTATTTCTGGATGATATTATTTTTGTCCCTTCACAGTTTTTATCGCAAAAAGATGTAGCCCGGAAGCGCCCTGCTGTTGTACAGCGCAACACATTGGATCTGGCTGACATCCAAAAGGGGGATTATCTTGTTCACAGAGATCATGGGGTAGGAGAGTGTCTTGGGCTAAAACAGACCATTACTAACAATGGTTCTCTTCAAGAATTTCTAAGTATCAAATATGGGGATGGTGGTGTGGTTTCGGTAGATATTGGCCGTCTTGATATGGTGAGCCTGTACTCGCCGGCTCATGTTGAGGGAATTCTTTTAGACTCCCTGGCAAAGGCCGCTTCCTGGAAAAGAAAAAAAACTGCTGCCAAAAACCGTATTGAGGAGGTGGTAGGGCACCTGCTTCAACTATATGCCAGGCGAAATGACTTGATGCGTCCTCCTTCACATGGAGATAAAGAATTAGAGAAAGAATTTGTCTTCGACTTCCCCTTTGAAGATACTGGTGACCAAAGGGAGGCGTGGGGGCAAATTGCTGAGGATATGGCCTCAAACACGCCGATGGACAGGCTCCTCTGTGGTGATGTGGGCTTTGGAAAAACGGAAATTGCCATAAGAGCTGCCTTCAAGTCTGTTTTATCTGGTAAACGCGTGCTGATTATGGCACCTACGACTATATTAGTGAACCAATTGTATTCTGCGTTTTCATCTCGTTTATCACCCTATTCTATTAAGGTGGATATGGTTTCCAGATTTCGCTCTGTTAAAGAAATCAACCAGATTAAGAGGGACATAAACAAGGGTAATAACGATGTTATTGTGGGCACCCACGCTGTAATAAATGATGATATTTATCATAATAACATAGGGTTGTTAGTAATAGATGAGGAGCACCGTTTCGGGGTGAAGCATAAAGAAAAGATAAAAGGGATGAAGGAAAAAATTGATGTACTTTCTATGTCGGCAACCCCTATACCAAGATCTATGAATTTGGCATTAACGGGTTTATATTCAATTTCTATGCTGCAAACACCGCCGCGCCTGCGCCTCCCCATTATTACTCAGGTTGATTTTTATAATGAGTCTTTAATTACAGATGCGGTTCTTTTTGAAGTAGAGAGGGGGGGGCAGGTATATTTTATACACAATAATATACAAAACATCGCTTCGGTTGCAGCTACCCTTCAGGGGCGGTTAAAAAATGTAAGGGTAGAATATATCCACGGCCAGGAACATTCAAAAGAAATTGAACATAAAATGGAGGCATTCGTTGATGGAGAAATTTCTGTGTTAGTGTCCACCTCTATCATTGAAACCGGTATAGATGTTCCTGGTGCAAACACTATAATTATTAACAATTCACATTTGTTTGGGCTCTCCCAATTATATCAGATGCGGGGCAGAGTAGGAAGAGGAGCACTTCAAGCCTATGCTTATTTACTAATTCCCCGGGGTATGCAGCTTCCTGAAAAGTCTTTTCGCCGAATTAAAACCATACAACAAAACACAACTCTGGGGTCTGGATATAATATTTCCCGTTCTGATATGGAGCTGCGGGGGGCGGGGTCTCTCTTTGGCTATAAACAGTCCGGTGGCGGTGAAAGCCTTGGCTATGAAATGTATTTAAAACTGGTGCAGAGATCATTGTATGAAACAGGGTCATTGAATATGGGATTTAAAGTACTGCCAGAAGATGTGGTGGTTGATATTCACAGGGACCGCTTTATTCCGGAAGAATATATGGATACTGAGTCCGTCAGGATGTCCGTCTATAAAAACCTCGCCTCTGCTTCAGGAGAAAAAGAAATTGACGATATTGTGTTCAACCTAACGAATCGTTTTGGAAAAATCCCCCTGCCATTAAATAATGTTATAAATGAATACCGCCTTCGACTTTTAGCGGCTGAAACCGGTATACATTCAATATTATTAAGAGGTTGTGGGGTTCAGTTTTTAGTAGATGGACTTGGGAATGAAAATTATGGAGCCGCATTTATGAATTATGTGCATACTTTTTGGGAACCCAGAGAGGTGGAGTACCATATAATGCCCTCAAAAAACACTCTATTACAGCTTTGTGTACACCTGGAGAATATTGAAGATAAGTATTCAATCATTTCCTGGTTTTTAAATAAATTTACAGCTTTGGAAAAATCAACTAAATAAGAAAAATATATGTTTAAATATTCATTATTATTATTCTTTTGTACTATTCTCGCTGCAGAAGAAAATTCAATACTTACCATTGATAACAATTCTTACTCGCTTCATCAGTTTTATACCCGCTATCCGCAAAAACAGTGGGAGAGGGCAGACAGTCTTCAGAAAGATAAAATGTTGAATGACTTTATTAAAAGAGAGTTATGTATTTTAGAAGCAAAACAGCTGGGTTTTAAAAACGACCCCCAGGTTGCAACAAAAATTCGCAGTCGTTCAAAACAAGTCTTGGTCAATGAGACTTATGAGGCTTTTGTAGCTAAACCATTAATTAATGAAGATGATTTAAATCTTGCTCGAACCTATGCGAAAACAGAGATCAAAGCCAACCATATATTAATTGGTCATTCTACCAGTTATTTAGCAAAACCACCCCGAAGAACAATGGATGAAGCGCTGCTTCTTTCCCAAAAAATTAAAGATGAATTTGAGCAGGGGGAAAGTTTTTCGGTATTAGCGGACAAATATTCTGAAGATCCCGGCGTGGAACAAAATTCCGGTGATCTTGGCTGGGTTCAGTGGGGGGCAACTGTGCCTGAGTTTCAAATTGCAGCTTTCACTTTAGAACCGGGAACGATTTCAGACCCCGTTTTAACAGATTTTGGCTACCATCTGATATTGGTGTCTGATTCCAGGCCTTCAGAGTATCAAAATGTATCTGATGAAGCTTTTGAAAATATCATATTTAATATTACTAAAAACAGGGTTCGAGATTTACTTAGAGGGGCTGCCCAAAATTATGACTCAACAAAATTGAAAAATTATAATGTTGTCTTTAATACCAGGGCTATAGAAAAAATAGTTGCTGCTTTTGAAAAATTTCAACAGGAGGGGAGCACAGGTACCTCTGCAGCCACCAATGCCGTTACCCTGCTAAATTCTGTTCAACATATTGATGTGCTCTGTGTGTATGGGGGCAAGGGGTATGGTCCTGCCTGGTTTGCATACAAATTAGAACAGGTACCGGCTTCACGACACCCATCGTTCAGTGCAGTTGACAGAATTACTCGCGCTTTTAAAACCATGATATTGCAGGATATTGCCGTTAAAGAAGGTGGAGTCGGAGGTGTTGAGAGGACATTTCCATATAAACAAAAGGTGGATGAAATGGAGGCTGGGATTTTGTATGATGCCTATTTAAAACACTTAGTAAACACTGCGTCCAAGCCTGATTCCGGAGATGTTAAGTCCTATTATGAAGAACATAAGTTTGAAAAATATTTAGGGGGCGAGCAGGTGGTCATCAGAGAAATTCGGGTAAATAATAAAGCCCTTGCTGACAGTTTGTTGATAGTTGTTGATAGTGGTGTAGAGTTTGTGGATATAGCAAAAAATTACAGTCAGACAAATCCTGAGGGTGGCGGTGAATTTGGTCCTTTTCCCAGAAAAAACAACAAATATATATTTGATGCTGCCATGCTTCTGGAACCAGAGGAAATTAGCCCTGTTATATCTACGGTAAGTGGACAATTTTCAATAGTACAGTTGGTTAAAAAGGTTCCTGCTGAACCTATGGCGTTAGACAGGGTTTATGTGCGGATAGAATCTCTACTATCAAAAGAAAATCAGAATCTATCTAAAACGAATGGCATTGATAATTTGTATTCAAAATATACCATTTCAAAAAATTTATCCCTTTTAAACTAAAAATTTATGAGAATATTATTGCTATGCTTTTTGTTGGGGGTTGGGGTTTCCCAAGGGAAGGTTGATGGGGTTGTTGCAGTTGTAGGAAAAAATATTGTCCTTCATAGCGATGTTCTCCAACAAGCACATATTGTTGCTGCGGGTCAAAAAATTGACCCCCGTTATCAGCCCCATCTTTTTGAAGAAGTTTATCATTCCGTGTTGGAAAATGTTATAAACCAATTTACTGTACTGGATATTGCAGAAAAGGATACTAATCTGGTAGTTTCTGATGAAGAGGTTGACAGGGCCTTAGAACAACAGATTGAAGAATTTGTATTTCAGGCTGGTTCTGAAGATAAGTTTGAAGAAATGGTTGGCATGTCCATGCGGCAGGTTAGAGTAGAATATTGGAAAGAAATTCGAAATATGATGATGATGGAGCGGTTTCAATATTCAAAAATTCAAAATATTGATGTGAGTCGCCCGGAAGTATTCGATTTTTATTCTCAATATGCTGACTCTATTCCTTCATTTCCCCCTCAATTTACTTTTTCAATAATTGAATCACCATTTATAGCAGGGGAAAAATCAATTTTAGAGACCGTTTCTATTCTTGAAAAGATAAAACTACAAATTGATTCTGGTGCTGCACTTTTTGATTCATTGGCAGTCATATATTCTGATGATCCCGGCTCTGCACCTAATGGTGGCCGTCTTGGTTTTACCGAGAGAGGAACCTTGGTTAGAGAGTATGAAGAAACGGCATATGCCCTTTCCCCCGGAGAGGTATCACATCCGGTACAATCACCATTTGGATATCATTTAATTCGCCTGATTGAAAAGAAAGGTGAAAAAATTTCTACGCAACATATTTTAAAACAGCTACATTTTTCAGAAGAAGATAAATCCAATACACTTGATAAAATAAAAGAAATTTACTATGAAGGGCAAAGCCCGTCCTTCCCTTTTGATTCCGTGGCTGTTTTCCATGCTCAAACCCACAAAAATCTTTCCGGGAGGTTTTCTGATATATCCCCTGGGAATATACCTTCTGTTATTCATAACCAATTAGATGATTTAGAAGAAAATGAAATCTCTCCTCCCTTTGAAACGGAAAATGGATACGCTCTACTATATTTATATGAAAAGCAGGATGCATACACACCTGATTTAGAAAATTCCTGGGAAACAATTTACCAGTATGCAAAGCAGGACAAACAAAATCGTTTTTTCCAGGATTGGATAAAAAGTGTAAAACAAAAAACATTTATAAAGGTATTCTGATAGGAATGTTTATTAAGTAATTATTTATTAACTTATAAACAAAGTTATTCACATAAAGTATCAGTTTAATTGACCCCTTTTTTTATAATAAAACCTATTAAATTTCTCATTATAAAAAATTACTAATCAACATTACCAATATTTAAATTCAAATAAAAAGAAATCTTAAAGAAAAATCTATATTTTATATATACTAATTCCTCTTTTAAAAGAGGGTTAATTAGAGATAAACTTCACAAGGGGATATTCCACAAAATCATAAAGCTAACAGAGGACTCTCAGTATGAAATTTTCCATTGAAAAAAATACACTGTTATCACAACTTCAAATTTTATCAAAGGCTATACCAACTCGTTCAACTTTGCCAATTATAAGTTGTGCATTATTTACACATAAAAATGATGAATTAAAAATAAGAACAACCGATTTAGAAATTTCTATCAGTCTAAATTGTAAAGTAGAAAACAGCGCAGATGGTAGTGTGGCTATCCCCATGCAGAAACTTTTAGAAATAACCCATGCCATGCCTGAAAGTATTATCCATTTTACCGTTTCAGATATTGGTAAGGTAAATATAGATTGTGAAAGCGGACACTACACCATCATGGGACAGCCTGCAGATGAATTTCCTGCAGAACAAGTAATTGAAAATGGACAGTCCTTCACCGTTTCTACAGACGAATTAAGAGATATAATCACCAGCACTTCTTATGCAGCCAGCAAGGATGATATGAAACCGGTTCTACAAGGAGTACTGTTTCAGGTTGGCAAAGATGGATTTGTTTCAGTTGCAACGGATGGACATAGATTGGTTAAGCTAGAAAAGAAAGAAATGCATTCTCTCGACTATACCGGTGCAGTAGTGGTTCCTATTAAGTTTCTCAATCTTTTATCTGCCCAGCTGGAAGATAAAGATGAAACGACTATGTTAATTGGCGATAATCATATCCAAATCAATATGGATAAAATGATGGTAACGTCACGAATCATTAAAGATCCTTATCCTGACTATGAGGGAGTTATTCCAAAAGATAACACTAAAACTTTAGTCGTCAACAGAGATCATTTTTTTGAAGCGATTAAAAGGGTCTCTATATTTTCTAATAAATCCAGCAAGCAAATAGCCTTGGAATTAAATGAAAATTCTGTCACTATTACTACGGAAGATCCTGAAAATATTACAACAGGGAAGGAGACACTGGACTGTAACTATGATGGCGATCCCATGACTATTGGATATAATGCATCCTATTTAAGAGAGGTGTTACAACACCAGCAAACGGATGAAATTAAGATCATGTTAAAGTCCCCCTTAAATGCAGGGTTATTTGTACCTTTAGAACAAAATGATAATGACAATAAAACAACCCTGTTAATGCCTATTCGCTTAAAGGATTAAAACTTTCTGCCCATTAAGAGGGTATTCTTTTGAAAGCCAAACCCATTAAGGAAATTCTTTCTGATTATCTTCAGGGTACAGATTTTCAGTCTTTAAATGAGAGTATTAGTCTTGAGCAGGAGTGGGAAAAAATGGTGGGGGAGCTCATAGCAAAAAACACTGAAGTTGCAAGTTTTATCAATGGAAGACTTACCGTAAAAACTTCTAATCCTGTTTGGAGAAACGAACTTTCCTTGCAAAAATCCGAATTGATAGAAAAACTAAACCAGGCCTCGCCTGATACACCAATAAAAGAAATTATTTTCAGATGATAGAAAACCAAACAGCTCCTGCTTACAGCGCAGATAATATAACCGTACTAAAAGGGCTGGAAGCCGTGCGAAAACGCCCCGCAATGTATATAGGGGATGTCAGTTCTAAGGGACTACACCATCTCGTTTGGGAGGTAGTAGATAACTCCATTGATGAAGCAATGGCGGGGCATTGTAAAAATATACGGGTGAAGATTTTAAATAATGGAGCAATTTCTGTCGAAGATGATGGCAGAGGCATACCTGTTGATATAAATAAAAAAGAAGGGAAGTCTGGCTTAGAGTTGGTTATGACAGTTCTTCATGCCGGCGGTAAATTTGACAAAGATACCTATAAGGTTTCAGGAGGACTCCACGGTGTTGGGGTTTCGGTGGTGAACGCACTTTCAAAGCATTGTTCTGTAGAGGTTAAGCGAAATGGACAAATAACAACCCAATCTTACGAGTATGGTAAGGCTGTCAATGATATTGAAACCTCGGGAAGTACCGATGAAACAGGGACTAAAGTCACCTTTTACCCTGACGATTCTATTTTTCAGACGATGGAGTATCATTTTGATGTAATTGATGAGCGCTTAAGAGAATTAGCCTATCTAAATAGTGGAATTAAAATCCATTTAGTTGATGAGCGGGAAGAAAATAAAAGTACAGAACATTATTATGAAGGGGGGCTGAGTCAATTCATTGAACATTTGGATGAGGGACATAAAGCTGTTTTTGAGCAACCAATTCAAATCAATGGAGAACGGGAAAATATTCCCGTAGATGTTGCATTGAGATATAATGACAGTTACAATGAAACCATCCTAGCCTTTGTAAATAATATAAACACCATAGAAGGCGGAACTCATCTTGCAGGCTTTAAAACAGCATTGACCCGGTCGCTAAACCAATATGCTCAGAAAAATAATCTTTTTAAACCGGTAAAAGGAAAAACCCTTTCCCTTTCGGGGGACGATACTCGTGAAGGATTAACCGCTGTTATTTCCATAAAAATTTCAGAGCCACAATTTGAAGGGCAAACCAAAACCAAATTGGGTAACGGTGAAGCAAAGGGAGTCTGCGACTCTATAATCATGGAAGGCTTAACGGAATATTTTGAGCAAAACCCCGATGTAGCCAAAACCATTATCATGAAGGCAGAAAATGCTGCCAGAGCAAGAGAGGCAGCACGAAAAGCACGAGAACTTGTCCGCAGAAAAAATGTGCTGGACATTTCAGCCCTACCCGGAAAGTTAGCAGATTGTTCTGAAAAAGATCCCTCTCTATGTGAATTGTATCTTGTTGAGGGAGATTCTGCAGGGGGGTCGGCCAAACAGGGTCGAGACAGGCGATTCCAGGCAATTCTGCCTCTGCGGGGAAAGGTGATAAATGCTGAAAAAGCCCGCATTGATAAACTCCTGGAAAACAATGAAATTCAAACCATCATTACGGCCCTGGGAACGGGGTTTGGCGGCAATGAGGACTTAGGGTCTTCTGAAGAAACATCTGTAGGAGGCTTTGATATTGGCAAGTTGCGCTACCATAAAGTAATTATTATGACGGATGCAGATGTTGACGGCAGCCACATACGAACATTGTTATTAACATTCTTGTACCGAAAAATGCCGGAACTTTTAGTAGGTGGTTATATCTATATTGCCCAGCCCCCCCTTTACCGGATTACTAAAGGAAAAAAGATACATTACTCCTATACAGACGAACAAAGGGACAGGGCTTTGGAAGAGTTGAAATCGGAAGGTGCAAAAATTGACATTGCCCGCTATAAGGGTTTGGGAGAAATGAATGCTGATCAGCTTTGGGAAACCACGATGAACCCGGAAAACAGAACGCTTTTTAAGGTGACTATAGATGATGCCGTTGAGGCAAACAGAATATTCTCCCGTCTTATGGGGGAAGAAGTAGAGGGCAGGAGAGAGTTTATAGAAACCAATGCAAAATTTGTCGTTAATTTAGACGTTTAGGAAAAAACATGCCTGAGGAAATAACAGAAGGAATTATACAAGACAGAGACATTGTAAAAGAAATGTCAGAGTCCTATCTGAACTATTCAATGTCCGTAATTGTCAGCCGGGCATTGCCTGATGTAAGAGATGGATTAAAACCGGTTCACAGAAGAGTTTTATACGGTACCTCAGACCTGGGGGCAACCTGGAACAGGGGGTATAAAAAATGTGCAAGAATTGTTGGTGAGGTGCTGGGTAAATACCACCCCCATGGAGACTCCTCCGTTTATGATTCACTGGTAAGAATGGCGCAGCCCTGGTCATTGAGATACCCCCTCATGGATGGGCAGGGTAACTTTGGCTCAATAGATGGGGATAGTGCCGCTGCCATGCGTTACACGGAAGCCCGTATGGATCGAATATCCTCAGAAATGCTGAAAGATCTGGAGAAAGAGACGGTTTCTTTTGCCCCCAACTTTGATGATTCTCTTGAAGAACCCTCAGTTCTTCCCACGGTAATACCAAACCTCCTTATGAATGGTGCTGACGGCATTGCAGTGGGAATGGCTACAAAAATTCCTCCCCACAATCTGGCGGAGCTGCTTTCCGGGTTAAATGCACTGCTGGATAATCCTGAAATATCGTTAGAAGAATTATACACAGACCATATTAAAGGGCCGGATTTTCCCACTGGCGGCTTGCTTTTTGGGGTAGATGGAATAAAGTCTGCTTATGAAACAGGCCGCGGCAGAGTCATCATGCGGGCCAAAACCACTATTGAAGAACTGCCAAACGGTAAAGAAGTCATTATAGTAAATGAAATCCCCTATCAGGTGAATAAAGCCTCCTTGGTAGAGAAAATTGCCGATTTGGTTAGAGATAAAAAAGTGGAGGGCATTTCAGATTTACGGGATGAGTCTGATAAAGATGGTATTCGCATTGTTATCGAGTGCAAGCGTGACGCCATTGCATCCATCGTCCTCAATAATCTCTTTAAATACTCACAGCTTCAAGACAGCTTCGGCGTGATCATGCTGGCATTGGTAGAAGGTGTGCCCCGCGTGATGAATCTGAAAACCATGTTGAAGCATTTTCTGAATTTCCGCAGGGAAGTGGTTATCAAGCGCACCGAGTTTGAGTTAAAAGAAGCAGAGGCAAGAGCCCATATTCTTGAAGGATTGAAGATTGCTCAGGAAAATATTGATGAGGTGATCGCTTTGATTAAAGGCTCCAAAGACCCAGAAGAAGCAAAGCAGGGATTAATTGCAAAATTTTCGCTTACTGCCATTCAGGCGAAAGCAATTTTGGATATGCGCCTCCAGCGACTTACCTCTCTGGAAGTTGATAAAATCGTTACAGAATTGAAAGAAATATTGGAAACCATATCCCGGCTGAAGGAAATATTGGAAAGCTATGATCTTCAAAGTGCTATCATTCGGACAGAATTTGCTGAAATAGGTGAGCGTTACAATGATGAGAGGCGGTCTGAGATTATCCCCGTTTCCGGAGACCTGTCTATTGAAGATATTATTGCCGATGAGGACATGGTGGTTACTATAACCCATAACGGCTATATAAAACGCCTGCCGGCCTCTACCTGGAAAACTCAGCGCCGCGGTGGTCGAGGCATGAAAGGGGCCCATACCAAAGACGATGATTTTATAGAACATTTGCTTACTGCCTCCACTCACGATACCATGTTATTTTTCACAGATAGAGGCAAATGCTATTGGATGAAAGTCCATCAAATTCCCCAGGGTCTTAGAACCTCTCAGGGCAGGGCAATCGTAAATCTCATTGGTTGCGAAGCCGGTGAAAAGGTAAAAGCATTTGTATCTGTAAAAGAGTTTAATGAGTCTGACTATATCGTTATGGCAACCAGAAACGGTATAGTGAAGCGCAGTGCTTTATCCATGTATGGGCGACCGAGGAAAGGAGGGATATATGCTATTGAAATCAGAGAAGACGATGAGCTGATACAGGCTAAAATTTCCCACGGAGACCAAGATATTATACTCGCCACTTATAACGGAAAATCAATCCGGTTTAATGAAAACAATGTGAGAGCTACAGGAAGAAAAACCATGGGGGTGAGAGGAATAACCCTTGGGTCTACAAAGGACAGGGTAATCGGAATGCTTATTGTTAAGCGGGAAGGCTCTGTAATGGTTGTTACGGATAAGGGTTATGGAAAAAGATCTGACTTATCAGAATATCGAACTCAAAACCGTGGTGGAAAAGGAGTTATTACTATTAAAACTACGGAAAAAGTAGGCAATCTTGTCGGCATTATGGAAGCAGTAGACACTGACGATATTATGCTCATAACTAACCAAGGCATTATGATTCGCCAACAGGTAGACTCCATTCGAACTATTGGCAGGAACACTCAGGGCGTACGCTTGGCTAAAGTTGATGATGGCACCAGCATTTCTTCTGTGGCACGGGTGATTAGGGAGGAAGAGGAAAATAGCAATGAAGAAAACGGGGCAGCCTCTGAAGCCTAATGCTCTCATCGGGAGAATTGGAAAGCAATCTTTCCCGAATTCAGGAAAGAATACAAAAATCCGCTGAACGCTGTGGCAGAGCTCAAGATGAAATCAAGTTAATAGCTGTAACTAAGGGATTTCCACACCCTGTCTGGGACCAAGCCCTGCAGCACTCATTAACCTGTATTGGAGAAAGCCGGGTTCAGGAAATTATCACTAAGAGCAGCTCCCAATTCAACAGAGAAAAAATAGAACTACATTTCATAGGCAGACTGCAGTCGAATAAAGCCAGGAAAGCTGTGGAATTAACGGATGTAATTCAGACAGTAGATAGTGTAAAGCTGATAAACCGCCTGAATAAAACAGCATTGGAAACAAATAAAAAGCAGCGAATATATCTTCAGGTTAATATTGGTTTGGATCCGAATAAAACAGGCTTCACTCCAGATGAAACCCTGCCTGCCGCAGAAATTGCAGCATCCGGCAATAACCTATTACTTGAGGGGATAATGACCATACCTCCCCTTGGGCTTTCAATTCCGCATCTGGAAAAATTGTATGCGGAAACCCGAGAGATCAGAGATAAAATTTTAGAAAAAATCACCCCTTATTGCACTGCTCTGTCCATGGGGATGAGCGGCGATTATGAAACAGCAATCGCTCAGGGTGCCACACATATTCGTATAGGCACAGCCCTTTTCGGACCACGACCACAATAATGCTGACCATCATAACCCAAAAATTAGCAGACCATTTACCATCGAACCATAAGCTGATGGACAACAAGGTTATAGACGGAAGTGATTTTCAGTCCATTTTTCAACTATATCACCAGGAAAATCCTCAAAAAGTAACAATTATTGACGCCACCTCAACCAAAATGCACCACCAGGGGGAATTGATCCCCGTTAAGGACCATATCAATAAAACAGGAAAAAATATTTTAATTCCGTTAAGAAAAAATCTGGAAGGAGAATTTTTCGATTTGTCCCAGCTGTATGCACATCATCCAGAAGGAGTCATCACCACCTGTTGTGGTGATAATTTAAATGACCAGCTCCCTTTTCCCAGCTACCATCTCTGCCATTTTTCTGTTTTAGCAAGTGCAATGAGAACAGAGTATATTCAGGCATATTTGTATAATACACACAATAACATTTCCTAAAATTTATATGAAATTATTTTGTAATGTCACTCGCGGCGGGCACATTGAGAGCCTTCATCAAGTGAACGCATTGGCTATTGATGACACTGGAAAAATTATTTTTTCTTCAGGAGATCCAGAGCAATTAACCTGTATTCGCTCTTCTTTAAAACCTTTTCAGGCAGCCGCAGTTATTGAAGCAGGAGCCGTTGATGCTGCAGGATTCTCAGAAGAAGAAATTGCTCTCATGTGTGCCTCTCATAATGGTGAGGAAATTCATGTACAAACGGCAAAAAGTATGGCTGAAAAGCTTGGGCTGAGTATGCGGAACTATGAATGTGGCAGCCATCCTCCTTATGACAGTAGCGCAAGAAACAAAGCCAGAGAAGAAGGCTTTACTCCTTTACACAATAATTGCTCCGGGAAACATTCAGGAATGCTGGCGCTTGCCAAACATTTGGGTGTAGATACAGAAAACTATATTGACACCAACCACCCGGTACAACAATCTATTTTTAATAAGCTGAAAGAATTATTAGGAAACAGGGAATTTAATTGCGGTGTTGACGGATGCAGCGTACCCACCCCCTTTTTATCCCTAAGGGAAATTGCAAAGCTTTTCCAGACCCTGGGATCAGGAAAGTTTTCTGAGCTGGATAGAGCGTACAATGCCATGGCATCTCATTCCTATCTTGTAGGCGGCAAAGACCGTTTTGATACAGACTTCAATGCAGCTATGAAAGGGCGGGGAATTACCAAAGTTGGAGGAGAAGCTATCCGGGGAATGGTAATTCGCTCAGAAAAGTATGGATTAGTTGGAATTGCCCAGAAAATATTTGATGGAAATCAACGGGCAAACGAAACGGCAGTCATGGCGGTACTAAACTACCTTGAATTACTCAAACCAGAGGAAGAGGAAGCCCTTCAGCGCTATAATAAGAAACCTCTTTTCAACCACAGGAATATCCATATCGGAGATGTTGAGGCCAAGCTCACCGCCTGAGTTTTAATCTTTGTCGGAAACAGCAGGCTACCCTTCAATAAAAATGTTATAAATGATTACCGGCCTTTCCTACAGTGTTAGGAGAAGTCAGGGTATTGTATATAAGTCTGCCATTAACATCTTTTCTATAGCTCATTGGTTAAACAATGGACAGACCCGCCACTTAGTCTGAATTGTGTGAGGGGGGTGGTAATATGCCGTACTGCGTTTTCAGCGAGAAAAGCCCTCACGGATTTATCCTGAAAGGGAGCACAGCCAATAAGCAAGCCCGGCAGAGGAAGACAATTAACTGCAAAACTCCCCAAATTGCCATTGCTGCCAATGGCTTCTTCAGGACGAATAGATAGTATTTTAATACTGCGCTTCCTGCAAAAGCTTAGGAGTTTGTCAGCAGATTCAGCCTCTAACAATTCCATACACACGATACAAGCACACAACTTACCAGTAGGGTCAAATACCGGAGTAAATACGGTATCTAAATGAAATCCTTTGGACTTTAATACCATCAACTCCTCCGCCTGAAGCAGCTGAGCAGTATATGTATTCCCTTTTCTGCTGTTGCGGGATTCACCGGCAAAAAGGATATTTTCCATAGGACAATAATAAAGTTCACCCCCTTCCATAAAGCAGTCACTTTCATCGGGGAGGTGGTAGATTGTTAGGTTGTTTTTTTCTGAAAGATGAATTTCTACTGTTTCCACTTCAGCCTGGCGTTCTTGTTCCCGAAAACGTGCTAATACTACATCTCCCTTTAAATTAGTTACATACAGGTCACGAAAGAAGACATAGTCATGTTTCCAGACAATAGGGTTTTCTCCATCCAATGCAGAGGGAAAAGGAATCACCTCAACCTCTTTATCAGTTAGAGTAAGCGTATGTTTCAGCTTTTCCCATTCCTGATTCAGCAGAGATTGATTTGGTTTAGTTCCCTTAACCATGGCAGGATTATCAGCGTATTGTGGTGTGCCATTTCCCCACCAGTCATTTTCCGGTAGGGAAGTAATAAATATCTTCAATGTAAAAAATTCCTATAAATTGAGGTTGGTAATTTTCAATTCCCCAATGTCTAATAAAAAGGTTAAATTAACCCATGTCTCCTTCTGTAGAAAGAAAACTTGCTGCTATCATGTTTACCGATATTGCCGGTTTTACAGCATTATCTGCTAGAGATGAATCAAAAGCATTAGATTTATTGGATTTACATAAAAAATTAGTTTCTCCAATAATAATAAAATATAATGGTATAGTTCATAATGAAATTGGAGATGGACTGCTATTAACATTTTCTACAGTTTCTGAAGCAATACAATGTGGGATAGAAATTCAAGATTCAATTCAAAAAATTGAAGAATTATAATTACGCATCGGTATTCATGAGGGTGAAATAAGTTTAAAAAATGGAGATGTGTTAGGGGCCGATGTAAATATTACCTCTAGAATCGTGCCATTCTCTCCAATTGGTGGTATTGTAATTTCACAAAAAATTCAACAAAATATTTCCAGTCTACCTGAATATAGTACCTTATATTTAGGAAAACCTAAACTAAAGGGCATTTCCAAGAAAATTAAAATTTATAACATCACTTCACATGGTCTCCCTTCAAATACAAAATATAAATTTCTAAAATATTCTTCCATTTTTAAGATTGGAGTTTTATTGACTATTGTGATTATAATATTATTTATCAATTTTTATAACCTTCAATTGAATGAAGCGTATTTCCAATCAAATAATGAAAGTCCATCAGTAACAATTATACCTCCGGAGATAATATCACCCCAGAATAATCATCATATCAATCGGACTATCGCAGAAGATTTAATAATTAATATTTCCTCATATAGTGGTGGTGAAATTATACTACCCTCTATGAAAGACGTATTAAGTATAAAGGAAAATTTACCTAGAAAAATAGCAAAACAATTAAATTCAAAATATGTATTGGAGAGTTCTATATTGATTAATAGTAGGGAATTTGAACTGAGATGTAGATTATTAAATACAATAACTGGAAAAAGCCCCTATTCAAAATCTATGAAGAGCAATTTTGAAAATTTATCTGTTATTTTAGAAATCATTTCCATAGGCGTTGTAAATAGTTTAAATGTTAATATAATTTCTCCATCTAAACAAAAAATTACACCAATGGATTTTAGTTCTACATTATAGCCAGTTAAATTTCTATTTCCACCAAATACCCATTATGTTTGCGGATATTCAGTACCGTTCCGTCATCAAACATGAGGTACTGCCCTTTAATACCCCAAAGTCTCCCGCTAATTTCTTCCTGTTTGTCAAAACCGAGACTTTTCACTTTTTCCGGATATTCATTCACCGGATAGGGGATTTCTGTAATATCGTTATTGTCACTCACATATTCGTGTAATTCAGGCGGCAAATGCGTTATCATTTCTTGTTTCTTGTCTGTTAATTCAACCCCCTCAATGAGCTGGTTCTTTAACATACGCTGCCAATTGGTGCGGTCTGATATATGCTGCTTTAAGGCTACTTCAATGCGTCCTGCTGTGTAACGATTCGGAGTTTGTGCCAGCATAATTGCCTGCCAGGCACCCTGGTCAATCCAACGGGTGGGAATTTGCGATGATCGGGTCACCCCAACCTTAACTCCACTGGAAATTGCCAGATAGACAAAGTGGTCCTGCAGGCAATGCTTTTCTGCCCAGTCCATATCGCGTGCAATACCCTCTTGTGCTTGACAAAGCTCCGGGCGGAGAATGCATTCTGATGTTTCAGGCGCAGAAATAAAACAAGGGTAACAAAAACCCTGGGCAAAGCTCTTATTGGTTTTTCTACCACAGGCTATACAGTGGATTTCCTGCAGCCAGGTAAACACAATATACTTCCCAATGAGTTCATTCATAGGAAGAAAATCCTCCCCAATGGGCAGGACATAGTGAACCGGGGATTCCAGCCGGGTTTTCATTTTTAAGATATTGCCATGATACTTCATAAGGAAATTTACAGGTAGTTGAACAATTGTCATTAAAGGAAAGATGTTTTGGGTGAATCTCCCTTCTACCCACCTGCTCTCAAAGGGTTTAATTATTCCCCTCTCCATATATTCAAAAAGTTAAAATTCCATTTGCTTCATACCTTGTTTAAGGTAGTAAGTTTTATTATTATGGCATCAGAATCTAAGAGTTTGATCATTGTAGAATCCCCTTCTAAGGCTCGCACGCTGAAAAAATTTCTGGGCGAAGACTATCAAATAGAAGCCTCTGTGGGGCATATCCGTGACCTGCCCAAAAATGAGCTGGGTGTGGATGTGGAAAACGGATTCAAACCCACCTATGTGGCATCAGCGGATAAATCTAAAGTGATCACTCAATTAAAGAAACACCTGAAAGATGTTTCTACTTTATACCTTGCAACGGATCCGGACCGGGAAGGGGAGGCCATTGCCTGGCATTTGGTGGAACTTTTAAAGCCATCAATTCCCGTAAAACGTTTGGCTTTCCATGAAATCACCCGCACTGCTATAAAGGAATCATTTGAGCATATCCGAACCATTGATCAATCTCTGGTGAGTGCTCAGGAAGCTCGTAGAATTTTAGACCGACTCTGGGGATATCAGGTGTCTGAAAAACTTTGGTTCAATGTGAAGGGAGGCTTATCTGCAGGCAGGGTGCAGTCCCCTGCAATCAAAATTATAGTGGACAGAGAAAAAGAGCGAGCTAAGTTTACAGAGTCAGAATATTGGAGTATAACTGCAGAATTTGGTGCCAATGAGGAGAAATGTGAGGCTAACCTCCGGGAATATAAGGGGAAGAAAATTGCAGTTGGTAAAGACTTTGATAAAAATACAGGAAAGCTGCTTAAAGAAATTGTACTTTCTTTAGATAAGGAAACAGCACAAAAATTAGCAGAAGAATTTTTCACTTCTAAGTGGAAAGTCACTAGAGTTGAGCAGAAGCCTGCAACACAGAACCCCTACGCTCCGTTTATTACTTCTACGCTGCAGCAGGAGGGTATTCGTAAACTGAACATGTCTTCACAACAGGTGATGCGAACCGCCCAGAAATTGTACGAAGAAGGGTATATCACTTATATGCGTACGGATTCCGTCAGCTTATCCGAAGAAGCTCTCAACGGTTCGCGAAATGCCATACAAGAATTATTTGGTAAAGACTATTTACCGGAGAAACCCCGTTTATATAAAAGCAAGGTGAAGAATGCGCAGGAAGCACATGAAGCCATCCGTCCTGCAGGTTCTGTTTTTAAACATCCTGAAGAAGAAAAATCAAAGCTTGAAACTGCAGAATATAAATTATATAATCTCATCTGGAAGCGAACCCTTGCCAGTCAGATGAAATCTGCAAAACTGCAGAAAACGGCAGTGGATATCTCAAACGGTGATGCCCGATTTACTGCCAATGGCAAGGTGATTGAATTCCCCGGATTTTTAAAAGTCTATGTAGAAGATATAGATGACCCCAAAAAAGATCGAGACGATAAAGAAAGGGTTCTGCCTCCTTTGCAAGAAGGGCAATCCCTGACAGGAAATGTTTTTACACCCAACCAGCACTTCACAAAACCAGCCCCCCGATTTACAGAAGCATCATTGGTGAAAGAGTTAGAGGCATTGGGAATAGGCAGGCCATCTACCTATGCCACTATCATGGGGAATATTCAGCGCAGGGGGTATGTGCGTAAAGTGAGCAATGCCCTCATCCCTACTTTTACTGCTTATGCAGTAGTCCAATTTTTAGAGCGATATTTCAAAGATTTGGTGAACCTGCAATTCACCGCCAATTTAGAAGACACCTTAGACGCCATCTCCCGCAGCGAAATGAAATCTGATGAGTTTCTGGATCATTTTTATTTTGGGGAAAATGGTACACCGGGACTGCAAACCCTATTGGACTCCGAATTTGATAAGGACAGCTCTCGCACCATTTTAAAACTGGAAAATGACAACGGGAAAGAGATTGAAGTCCGCATTGGACGCTACGGGGTATATCTGCAGGATGGTGAAACCAACACCACGCTTCCTGATGAAGCCATCCCTTCCGAACTGAATATTTCAGAAGCTGAATCTGCTTTAAAGAAAAAAGCTGAAGGACCCCAAGAGATAACCACCCATCCTGAAACGGGAGAAACAGTCGTTCTAAAAGACGGGCGTTTTGGACCCTATTTACAATGTGGCGATAAAATGAAATCTCTCCTTCCGGGTATGTCTCCAGAGGATGTGACGGCTGAAACAGCACAATTTATTATTTCTCTTCCCAAAGAATTGGGTAGTCACCCTGAATCCGGAGAAGTTATCACGGCAGATATTGGTCGTTACGGTCCTTATATTCGTTGTGGGAAAGAATCTCGGTCAGTGAACCTTCCGGATACTTTGGTGGACCTCGGGCTGGAACGAGCTATAGAACTTTTTGCCACCAAAAGCAGCCGGGGAAAGCCAGCCGTCATCAAAGAGTTGGGCATTGACCCTGAAACTAAAACTGCCATTGAAGTTAAGGACGGCAGATACGGTATGTATGTCACCAATGGCAAAATCAATGCCACCCTTCCCAAGGCAACCAACACTGAAGAATTGACTCTGGAAAAAGCCTTGCAGCTCATCGCAGAAAAAAAAGCCAAAGGGCCTGCCAAAAGACGATTCAAGAAAAGATCGTAACGGCTTTAACTTTCCCCTCTATCTACTCAATATATTTAAGCTAAAGGGTTACTATGGGTAACAGCAACGAATTATCCCTTATGGATAAAGTGATTTCCCTGTCTAAACAGAGGGGGTTTGTATTTCAAAGCAGCGAAATATACGGCGGATTGAAATCTGCTTATGATTATGGTCCATTAGGAGTGGAATTAAAACGCAACCTCATGAATGAATGGTGGCGATCTATGGTGCATGAACGGGAAGATGTGACAGGTATTGACGCCTCCATCATCATGCACCCCAAAGTCTGGCAGGCGTCTGGGCATTTAGCAGGGTTTTCAGATCCTTTAGTTGATTGTCTTATCAGTAAAGAACGTTTTCGGGCAGATAAAGCCCCCAGGCCAGAACCCGGAGATGATTTGCCTATCACCTGCAGCGACAAAGGCCAGGCAAAGAATTATCAGACTGCCATTGAAAAACGGTATGGTATAGAGCTGCGGAGAAACGGGAAAAGCCTGGAGGGTCTCCGGGTAATTGATGACAATACTTTTGGATTATTTAATGATGGGGAGGCAACTGCTTCGACCACTTTTCCCTATAGCGGATATGTAAGTCCCAGCTTCGGAAGCCCCTTCCTCAGTGAGGAACGCCAATTTAATCTGATGTTCCGCAGCCAGATAGGACCAGTAGATGTACTTGGTGATATTAGCTCCTATGTGGAAAAAAACCAGGACAAGAATGGCAAAGAAATCCGTAAAGGAATAGAGGACATTGTAAAAAAATCAGCGGTGTATCTTCGGCCGGAAACTGCTCAGGCAATGTTTGTACAGTTTTTAAATTGTCAGCAGTCCATGAGCATGAAAATTCCTTTTGGTATCGCACAGATGGGAAAAAGCTTCCGTAACGAGGTAACCGTTGAACATTTCATTTTCCGCTCCTGCGAATTTGAACAGATGGAAATGGAATTTTTTGTTGAACCGGGAACCCAAATGGATTGGTTGGACTATTGGCGGGACAAGCGAATGGAATGGTGGCAAAAATTTGCAAATAATCCGGATAAATTCAGGTACCGTGCCCATGAAAAAGATGAATTGGCACATTATGCAGATGCCTGTTATGATATAGAATATGAATATCCTTGGGGCTTCGATGAATTAGAAGGGGTAGCCAGCAGAACAGACTATGACCTTAAAAAACACGCTGAACATTCAGGAGCTAAACTCAGCTATTTTGATCAACAGAAACAAGATCCTGAAACGGGAAAAAATGGCTGGCGTTATACCCCCTATGTTATTGAACCGGCTGCCGGTGCCACCAGAGGATTATTGGTATATTTATTGGATGCCTACCATGAAGAATCCGTTCCTGATGCTGAGGGGAAGGAAAGCAGCAGGGTGGTTATGAAGCTACATCCTCGATTGGCTCCTATGAAGGCGGCTATCCTGCCCCTGGTAAAAAAAGAAGGTTTGCCTGAAATCGCCCGGGAGATTGTGTCTGATTTTTTCAGAGCAGGAATCAATACACGGTATGATGAGCAACACTCCATTGGTAAGCGTTACCGCAGGCATGATGAGGCGGGCACTCCTTATTGCATTACTGTGGACGGTCAAACCAAAGAAGATGGCACGGTTACAATACGAGACAGAGACAATATGCAGCAGGAACGAATATCTAAAGATGAAGCTTTAAAGATTGTGCAGAAAAGACTTTCAGAATCGTAAGGAAGGATATTATGGAGTGAATTAACCGGGTTAATTCTAGCATCTTAAAACATCAACGCGGTTGATGCAGTCCAAAAAGAAAATTTATGGAATCGGAGTACAAACAGTATAAACATAATCCCCCGCATTTGTTTGTTCCAAATGCCAAGTATTTTATTACAGCTTCAACTTATAAAAAGAAGCCCTTTTTAATTACAGTGTATGCTAAAGATAAACTGTATAAATCTCTTCAAATTGAGTTTACAAAATATCATTGGGTGATTGAAGATTGGGTTATTTTAGATAACCATTATCATCTTATGGTAAACGCATCAGAAAATTCCTCCGAATTGCCACAAATAATTAAAGAAGTACATCGCTTTACAGCATTATGGATAAAAAAGAATGTGCCTATGGAGTGCGCTAACCGCCTCCCCGCCAGCGTTTTTCAGGCGGGTGTTAGTGCTGCCTCAAAACGTATGATGCAGCCCAAAGAAGAATTAACACGGTTAATTCACTCCACAGAAAAGATATTTTACAACTATTGGGATACCTGTATTACTTTTGACAATTCATATTTTACAAGACTTAACTATATTTGGTTCAACCCTGTAAAACATGGCTATGTTGAAAACCCCGAAGATTGGAAATTCGGTAGTTACTATTATCGCTTTCAAAAAGAAGCGGATGATTTGAAATCACTCAAGAAAAAATATCCATTCGATAAGGTGAAAGTAAAGGATGATTTTTAAAATTTGGCGATTTGGAGTAAATTAACCGTGTAAATTTTATATGAGAAGAATAGTGTTTTTATTGAATTAACACGGTTAATTCACTCCAAAAATAATGCCACCTCAATTTAATATAAACCCCAATATTACTAAGGCTGAGACCCTTCCCGCTGAATATTATTTAAACGAGCAATTTTTCGAAAAGAGTAAAGAAAATTTTTTTGCGTCCTCCTGGCAATTTATCGCTCATGAGCAATCTTTAGAAACAAACAATTGCTACCCTTTTTCTTTTTTAAATGGGTACATCAATGAACCTCTTGTTTTGACCAAAGTGGAAAATAAAATTCATTGCTTTTCCAATGTCTGTACCCACCGTGCTCATTTAGTTGAAACTCATCCCTGCAAGGTTAAAAAGCTACGGTGCAGATACCATGGCAGAACATTTACCCTTGATGGAAAATTTAATTCCATGCCGGGATTTGAAAAAGCAGAAAACTTCCCCTCTTCCGCAGATAATCTGACTAAAATTCCCATAATAATCTGGAAACATTTCATCTTAGTCTCGCTAGAAAAGGGGGTAGATATTACACCCGTTTTTAAAGATATTGAACAACGGATTCCACGGTTTCCCTTTTCTGAATTAGCTATAAATGAAGCAAGCTCTGCCGAATGGATTATTGATGCTCATTGGGCTCTTTATTGCGAAAATTATCTGGAGGGGTTTCATGTACCTTTTGTACACAAAGGGTTAGCAAAGGAGCTTGAGTTGGGTTCTTATGAAACTATACTTTTAGATCAGAGTGTTTTACAGATTGGAGAAGGGAAAAAAGAAATCGCCATATTAAAAAACCCTGAATCTCCAAATAGAAATATCTATGGATTATATTATTGGATTTTTCCCAACCTCATGTTAAACTTTTATGAGTGGGGACTGTCAATTAATATTATTGAACCAATAACACCTGGACAGACTCGGATCCGATTTTTATCCTTTCCTATTAAATCTAAAAAGCAGCCCAAAGAAGGTGATTCCGCCATCGGAAAAGTGGAGCTTGAAGATCAAGATGTGGTATTAAGGGTTCAAAAAGGAATTAAATCAAGATTTTATAGTAAAGGGAGATATTCTCCTGAACATGAAAAAGGAATTCATCATTTTCATTTAATATTAAGTAAGTATTTATCTTAATTCATGTAATAATACAAGCTCTCTACATTTATAGAGATATCTCTCAAGATCTTTTTTTAAATATAAATTAAAATCATTGGGATGAATGGCAATTCTAATTGTGCCTGTAAAATGGGCCATAAAAAAATTTAGTGAATTAAAACAACGTCTTAGTAGAGCCCCAATAAAAGTATTTTCTTCAAAACCAAGCAGTGGTAAAAAACTATATTTTTGTTTATGGACCATCCCTGTTGTGCATTCAAAATGAGTAAAATTAAATTGATATAATTCTTCTTTTGTAATCTTTCCAAGTGCCCATGCTGGTGGAACATATAGTATAGGTCTTTTAAAACCATTGTCTATAAACCAGTTATAGGAACTTCTTATTATATTTGTAATATCCAACCTATTTTTCGAAAGATGTTCTGCGCAGTTAGAGCTCATTATAAGGCTATGTATTTTATGATAAAAAGATTTTTTAGTTTGGGCTTTATGATTCCATCCATGAGCGGCAATTTCAATTCCACTTTTTTGCCATAATTTCAATTTATCAATTTGTTTTTCATTCCAATTTAAGCCTGGAATAACTAGTATGCAGATTTTGTTTATGTTAAATTGATTATCAAGATTATCAATGATGTTTTTAATGTCATCTATATTTTGAGGAGAAACATCATGGATGGAAACATAGGATTTTAAAATAAAAGAATCCTTTTTATATTATTATTTATTAATCAGTTTGTTGTTCTTGATAATATTCAACATTTTCAAACTGATTTAAAAATGTTGCAGTTGAGTCCTTATTGCCATAAACAATTAAATAAAAATTTTCGTGATCCCAATATTTCTTACCAGCATCATTCACATCGTTTAAAGAAACAGTTTGAAGGTTTCTAGTCCAGTTAACTATTTTATCAATTGAACTTCCAGCATTTAATTGTTTTTTAATGTTATTTTGTGTGGCCTCACTATTTAAAAGAACATTTACGTTGCTTCTTGGAAATCCAAAATTATTAATCAGCATGTTTTTAATGGCAGAGGCATCCTCTATGGCGTAACTAAGAGGTCTTACTTTTTCGTATTTATTAATTCCAACAATTAAAGCCCAGCTGTTATCATAAATTTCAGAAGCAGAAAGGCTTAATGTTAAATTCCAGCTGATGAAATAA
>CAZKEL010000007.1:47119-53366 GCA_964551815.1 uncultured bacterium | reverse complement strand
TGAATTGAATAAAACGATAAATCTTTAAATTCAAAATTAAATATAGGTAGAATTTCTTCCCAAGATTCTCCCATATTTGCAGTATAATACAATATATTTTTATTATTACCAATTTGTATAAACCACCCCTGATGATCATTAATGAAAGATCCACTTAGAGTATAATTTTCTTCCTCAAAATCAAATGGTGAAATATTTACCCATTCTCCAATGTTTTCTTCAGATTCAAGAATAATTTCTACCATGAGTAGTATATCTTGGATGTTTATAATAGAATCTGCATTCACATCGGCTGCCCAATTCTCATAATCTGTCGGTTCAGGGGGAACATTAAGTACAATATTTACCGTTCGCAATATATCTAAAATATCAATCGTGCCGTCCTGGTTTACATCGCCAAGAATATCTTGTGAGTAGATTAAGGAAAACAGGAGAAAGGAAACAGGAAAAAGGCTTGCCCATCGCAGCTTGCGTAGAGGGGAGATTGGAGCAGGGAGAATGGAAAATGGAGATTGGAAAATGGATTTCAAAAAATTTTGAAAATGATAAAACCTATTCATCCATGTTTGAAAAAACTGCATTTTATTAAGAGAGACCCCTCCGAATTTAAATTGAGCATAATTTAGGGGGTTTTATACAGAAGGAACAACCATTTTAATATGTGTACATTTGTCATTTGCTTGCCCATCGTAGCCTTGGTGTAGATGGGTCATTTGCTTGCCCATCGTAGCCTTGGTGTAGATGGGTCAATGGCTAGAAGTATAAAGCAGAAGTTTGGGAGAATAACGAATATCGAATAATGAATCAATCTACGTTAACACTACGATTGACAAGTGATGAATTTCGAATGATGAATTCTGGGGATTGGGACCAGGGGCATCATGTCCTCCTCCTGTTTCAGCCAACCAGTAGGCGGTCCTGCGGCTATTTCCATTTTACGTACTACTCCTCCACTTCCTCCTGCAGTTCCAAATGTAATTCCTCCAACTGTTCTTCCGATACAGGAGAAGGAGAATTATCCATGAGTGAGAGGGCGGAAGTAGTTTTAGGGAATGCAATCACATCCCTAATTTGATTAGAGCCTGCCAAAAGCATGACAATGCGGTCAAATCCGAAGGCCATACCACCATGAGGGGGTGCGCCGTATTTGAAAGCATCCAATAGGAAACCAAACTTTTCCTGTGCTTCCTCCTTACCAATTCCCAAGAGTGTAAATATTCTGGACTGCAACTCTTTGTCATGAATA
Organism: uncultured bacterium; assembly: GCA_964551815.1. Lineage (GTDB taxonomy): Bacteria > Fidelibacterota > Marinisomatia > SCGC-AAA003-L08 > D37C17 > D37C17. Next base: position 52,120 of record CAZKEL010000007.1, on the reverse strand, counting down.
CGAATGGATCCCCCTCCCAGTTCATAACCATTCATGACTACATCATAACCCAATGACCTCACAGAACCTGGGTCATTATCAAGTTTATCCAGATCATTCAGGTGAGGCGAAGTGAATGGATGATGGAGGGCATCCCAGCGGTTTTTTTCTTCGTTCCATTCCACCAGAGGGAAGTCCACCACCCAGAGAGGAGCCCATTTTGTGCTGTCAACAAGGTTTTCCCGTTTGGCAATTTCAAGACGCAAAGCACCCAGGGCAGCAAAGACGATATTGGCAGTGTCCCCTACCATAAAGAAAACAGAGTCATCGGTAATATTCAATTTTGAGATTATTTCTGCTTGAACATCCTCGGGAAAAAATTTGCTGATACCCCCATCTAACTTCCCTTCTACACATTTCATCCATGCCAAACCTTTTGCCCCAAAGTATTTTTTCAGATAGTCGGTGAGTTCATCTATAACCTTCCGGCTGTAAGATGAAGCATTTGGACAAACAATCCCCTTCACTCTGCCACCGGATTCCAGCACTGATTTGAAAGCATTGAAGTCTGATTGTTCCACAAATTCTGCCATTTCCTGCAGTTCCATTTCGAAGCGGATATCCGGTTTATCAGAGCCGTATCTTTCCATAGCCTCAAAGTAATTCATGACAGGGAAAGACTTGGGAAGATCCACATTGATGACAGATTTCCAGATGTGGCGGGTGAGCTCTGTTCCCAGCTTGAGAACATCATCTTGGTCAACAAAGGACATTTCAATATCAATCTGAGTAAATTCCGGTTGGCGGTCAGCTCTGAAATCTTCATCCCTAAAACATTTTACAATCTGAAAATATTTGTCGAACCCTGAAACCATGAGAAGCTGCTTATAAGTTTGAGGAGATTGGGGCAGGGCATAGAATTTTCCTCTGTGTATGCGGCTGGGTACCAGAAAATCGCGGGCACCTTCCGGGGTGGATTTCATCAGTACCGGCGTTTCAATTTCTACAAAGTCAGCCTCATTCATGAAGTTGCGCGTGGCAATGGCGGCTTTGTGCCTGATAATCATTTTTTTCTGTAAGTCACGGGTACGCAATTCCAGGTATCGGTATTTCAGACGGTGATTTTCAGAAGCAGAATTTCTGTCGTTTATATCGAAGGGGGGTGGAGCCGATTCATTATAAACCGTGAGTTTGGTTACTTCAACATCAATTTCGCCTGTAGATATTTTTTTATTTACTGCATCCTCAGGACGGGAAACTACTTTGCCTGTGATACCAATAACATCTTCCAAACCCAGTTTTTTTACCCGGTCGAAGGCCGCTTTATTAATGTCTTCATTAAATACAATCTGAGTAACCCCGTAACGGTCCCGCAGATCAATAAAATGCAGACCTCCTAAATCCCGGCTTTTTGATATCCATCCATTGAGGGCTACATTTTCATCTAAATTTTTTGCGGAAAGGTTCCCGCAGGTATGTGTTCGTTTTATCACTTCTGACTCCTGAATTCGGGTGGAAAAATTAGGATGCTTCCTTAAGGTAATTTCAGAAAAATATAAATTTTACTCAAATGGTGATTATTCTCTTGGATATTAGTTAAGAAAATTAATTAGATTGAGGCACCCTATTTAATAACAGAATACTCAGCTAACTGCAATATTGGAGGTTTTATGAATAATGTGAAGTCAATTATCCTCTTCACCATCTGTATGTTTCAATCCTGGCTTTTTGGGGATATAACCAGCTCTGTAACTTCATTAGTGGGTCGCAATGCCGAGGGATATTTAGCTCCCATCGGCACCATGATGGGTACAGGGATGAACAGTGGATTCTACCGTAAAGCAACCCCTCATAAAATTCTGGGATTTGACCTGACTTTTGATTTCGCCTACTCCATGGCACCCTCAGGGCATACTACCTACAATTTTATCATCCCCAATGATTCTATTTCATTCCCATTTCAGTTTCAATTTCCAAAATCTCTTTTAACTGAGGACTTAGCTATTCTTGCTGCTATACCTACTGCAGGGTTATCAGATGCAGGAGCAGAATTATATCAGGATCAGACCATCACCTTTGGTTTAGCTGTTTCAGATATGCTGGATGTACCGGAAGGCCCTGCTCAAAATATTCTGGGCTCAGACAGTACTTCAACACTCACGGTAACGCTGAATAACGCCGTTCCGCAAATTTTTAATCAGGTAGTATCAAATACCTGGTCAATTGCCAAAAATATACCGGGATTAGGGGTAGAATATGAAGTCACAGATCCCAACACGGGTATATTACTTACTACCCTGCAGCCATTGTATGCCAGTGAATCCGAGTTCTCAGATAAATACGGTGAACCACTGGATACTTTAATCCGGTCAGGACTGGGTGACATGGAAATGCCCACTCTGGAAATCCCCGGGGGGTTTGGTGACTTGTTTAATCAATCCCCCATTGCCATTGGGCTGCCTGTTCCCATTTTTCAGGCTTCTGTAGGGCTGCCTTTTCACACAGAGCTTACCGTGAGAGGCATACCCCAGCCCTTACCCATCCCAGGGGTTGGTTCAATTCAATACGGTGGCTATGGAGGGAAAATTGGTATTAGCGAGTTTTTTAAAGAGAAGCCTAAAAAACAGCCTAAAGTACAAATTTCCCCTAAGATAGCCTTCGTGATAGAGGAACTCCCAACCAATATTACCCCGGCAGATGTGGACTCTGCACTTTTTGAGCTTCGTACCACCTCAATGGATTTAACAGAATTGGATACCTTGAATTATCGTTTCCAATCCGGTGACCCTGATGCACTGCTCGAAATCCGCTCTCATTTAGAACGCATCACAAAACTCCCTAAGCAGAAAAAACAGAAACCTAAAGGCTGGCCTATAGATGTCTCCCTGGGCTACTATAAGAATGATATGCTTCTTGATTTTTCCGGAGCGAAGTTGAATTCTGTGAATCGAATGTATTCCCTTCAAGCGGGAAAGACCTTTAACCTTCCCTGGTTTCTGGCATTTTTAGGTGGTATAGGCATCTATGGTGGGCTGGGTTATGAAACCTCCACTTTGGATATAGGCTATGAGTTGGCAAATCCTCTTGCTTACGGCTGTTTTTCAGGAACGGGCTCGAATAAGAAATATATTGAAGGAATGGAAGAAGCAGACTGTACAGGCTCAAAAACATGGACAACAGGCGTACCAACAGATATTTCCCTCTCCTTTCCGGGAGACAATAAATTCAGAAGACTCATTGGAATGAGAGTAAGACTTCTCTTTATTGATGCCTTTTTGGACTATAATATGGGTACAAACAATGCACTGAATTTGGGATTAGGATTAACTTTCAGATAAATGTGGCTATTTTTTTTCCATCTTCACCTTTTTCGATAATTCAATAATGCAGTAAATTCTGTAGAATAATCTCTACGGAAATTTGAATTTACTGCTTGTCATATTATTCACTTCTATTGGATTCAGTCAGATTGAATTCCAAGCCCGTACTTTAGAGGTAGGCGAAAAAGGCATACTTTCCCTCCACATTACTGATTTAAACGGTGATGGTAAAAAAGATATACTTGCCGTCTCCATGGAATCCCATTCTCTTCTCTGGTATGAAAACAAAGGCAACCTTGAATTTGAAACCCAGGTCATCTCTGATAATGCTTTAGGCATTGTTTCCCTTTTCCCCCTTGATCTCAATACCGATGGTCTTACTGATTTTATCACTGCATCTAATTTTGCAGATGCCATTACCTATTACCAAAATAACGGCGGAGGAAAATTCAAACCTCAACTTCTTATTTCAAACTTAGATGGTCCCTGGTCAATCCATGCAGGGGATATGGACGGTGACCTTGATCTGGATATTGTTTCATTTAGTGAAAATGATCATCAAATCCATTGGCATGAAAATACGGGGAATATGAAATTTAAAAGTCATAGCCTTTCAAATAACGCTGAGGGGTCCTGGGAGATTGTTTTAAGAGATGTTGATTCAGACGGAGATTTAGATATTATTTCAGCAAAGGATATGCACTCTTTCCTCCTCACTTTTGAAAATAATGGAAATGGATTGTTTACCGAGTCATTATTTAAAAGTCCACCTCAACTGGAATATTACCTTACTGCAAATGATTTAGACGGGGACAACGATGTAGATGTGTTCCCCTTCATCAGAGAGGATACAATTCAATACATTGAGAGCCGGAGTAAAGGGTCTCCTCTCACCCATCCCATTATTGAGGGATTGAGCGGAATATCCGCCTTTGCAACGGGCGATTTAGACGGTGATGGAGATCCTGAATTGCTGGTTTCTCAATATATTATTTCAACTTTTACTCTATTCATAAATAATGCAACGCAGGGTTGTCTGGATAGGAATGCCTGTAACTATGATTCTACCGCTACCTGGAATAATAACATTTGCCGGTATGCCAGGCAATTTCATGATTGTGATGGAAATTGTATCACCCAATTTGACTGTAATCAGGAATGCGGTGGTATAGCAGTCATTGATAATTGTGGAATATGTGTACAGGGCAGCACACAAAAAATTCCCTGTATTCAAGACTGTAACGGTGACTGGGGAGGGTCAGCTCTCTTGGATAAATGTAATCAATGCACAGGAGGTAATTCAGGGAAGCTACCCTGTGTTCAGGACTGTGCCGGCAATTGGGGTGGTATTGCAGAAATTGACCAATGTGGGAGTTGCGATGAAGACCCGGCCAACGATTGTGTACAGGACTGTACGGGTATATGGGGTGGAACTGCCTTTATAGATAATTGTGGTGAATGTGTTGAGGGTACAACTGATCAATCTGCCTGCCTGCAGGACTGTAACGGGGATTGGGGCGGTAATGCTGTCATTGATAATTGTCGAAATTGCGTCCGTGGTGCTACAGGGAAAGTTGACTGTATCCAAGACTGTGCTGGTGAATGGGGAGGTGAAGCCTTTATAGATAACTGTGATAATTGTGTTTCAGGTTCAACGGGAAAAACTGCCTGTGTTAAAGACTGTCATGGAGACTGGGGTGGT
>CAZKEL010000007.1:0-47019 GCA_964551815.1 uncultured bacterium | reverse complement strand
AGGTTCAACGGGAAAAACTGCCTGTGTTAAAGACTGTCATGGAGACTGGGGTGGTGCTGCCACAGTGGACAATTGTGGAAACTGCAGCAGCGGTAATACGGGTATAAGTCCCTGTATTCAGGATTGTAACGGCCAATGGGGAGGGACTGCCTATGAGGACAATTGCAGAAACTGTGTTGAAGGGAATACTGGTAAGCAACCCTGTTTACAGGATTGCCTTGGAGAATGGGGTGGTTTGGCCGTTACTGATAATTGTGGTCAATGTGATGCTGACCCGGAAAATAATTGTATTGAGGACTGTCATGGAGACTGGGGTGGTACGGCGGTAATTGATAATTGTGGATCCTGTAGCAGCGGGAAGACCCTGATAGATCCCTGCATAAAAGATTGCGCCGGTGTGTGGGGTGGATCTGCCTATGAAGACAAATGCAGAAACTGTGACGATGACCCAAATAATGACTGTATTCAAGACTGTAATATGGATTGGGGTGGTTTTGCCTCCGTTGACAGCTGTGGAGTCTGCAGTGGTGGCGATACACACACCTCACCCTGCCAAAAGGACTGTGCAGGTGTGTGGGGTGGATTAGCCAAATTAGATAATTGCAATACTTGTGATGACGAACCTGTCAATGATTGTGTGCAGGACTGCAACGGAGATTGGGGCGGATCTGCTCTCTTGGATAAATGTGAAAAATGCGTAGAAGGAAATACCGGTAAATTCCCCTGCCCTGTAGATTGCAATAACGAATGGGGAGGTTCTGCAGTGGTTGATAACTGTGGAATTTGCAGCGGAGGTAATACTCATGTTACCGCCTGTGTTCAAGATTGCAATAATGAATGGGGTGGGAAGGCTGAAATAGATCATTGTGGGAAATGCTCAGGAGGAAATACCGGTATAGTTCCCTGCATTCAAGATTGCAATGGTGACTGGGGGGGCACCGCTGTCATGGACAACTGCGATGTCTGCAGCGGGGGAAATACACATTTGAGTCCCTGCACTCAGGATTGTGCCGGTACCTGGGGAGGCAATGCATGGGAAGATAAATGTGGTATCTGTGATGCGGACTCACATAATAACTGTGTGCAGGACTGCAACGGTAATTGGGGAGGAACTGCAGAGATAGACAATTGTGGAAATTGCAGCGGTGGCGATACAGGCCTCTCCCCCTGTATTCAAGACTGTAATGGTGACTGGGGGGGTAAGACATTAACAGATAACTGTGATATTTGCGACAGCGACCCTGAGAATGATTGTGTGCAGGACTGTAATGGTGACTGGGGTGGCAGTGCTGAATTGGACAAATGTAACCTTTGTACACAAGGGGAAACCGGAAAAGAAGCCTGTGTTCAGGATTGTAATGGGGATTGGGGTGGAACAGCGTACCCGGATAACTGCAGCATCTGCGTGGAGGGAAATACAGGAAATACCGCCTGTACGCAGGACTGTAACGGTGATTGGGGTGGTGAAGCTGTGGAGGATAATTGCAAAACTTGTGATGATAACCCCCATAATGACTGTGTGGAGGACTGTAATGGTGAATGGGGTGGAACAGCCGAATTAGATCGTTGTGAAATCTGTAGTGGTGGATCAACAGAAATAGAACCCTGCGTCATGGATTGTAATGGTGACTGGGGAGGCAGTGCTTATGAAGATGAATGCGGTGAATGTGATGAAAATGCCGAAAATGACTGCGTGCAGGATTGTAATAAAGATTGGGGTGGAACGGCTTATCTGGATAACTGCAATATCTGTGTGGAAGGAAATACAGGAAAAATCGCCTGTGTGCAGGATTGTAATGATGACTGGGGTGGAACTGCCAAACAATACCAAATTGAACTTGCAGTGAAATTAGCAGATAAACTTACAGACTGTGATGAAACAAAGGATGGTACCGAGGAGAAATCTCCACGATGCAACTATAATTCCTGGGATGGAAAGCACAATGGAACCATCAACACCCTTCATGCCCTTTGGGGAGAAGTGAAATTCAAATTTAAATCTCTGGAACAGATTCGCTGGAACGAAACCACTGAATTTGATACCGTTTCAATAACGCTTACCGGAAAAGATTTCTTTAACAATATAGATAAACTCTTCCATGAATTTCAGGCTGCTGGCAGAAAAGTGGAATATGTGGTAAAACGACATAAAATCTATATCGTAGATGTGGAATCAGGGAAAGAACTGTTTAAGGAAGACCTAACCGATGAATTAGAGCAATCCCTCATTCCTAAAAGTCATGGCATTATCGAAAGAGAAGTGGCAGCATTATGTACCGATAGCTTTGATCCTTACGGAGATGTGGTCTTCCGTTTAAAGGGCAGAAACCTGGTACGCATACATCAGGTAAATGCCATTGTTTATGAAGAAGGTGAAAAACTATTTGATGAGACGGTCACTATGGACTTTTTTAATGGTGGCGGATGGATGTCAAAAAATAAAAAGGATTGCATCAAACATCTGGGTGACAATTCTGCCTGCCCTTCTAAAATGGTGTTACGCTTTTCGAAACATTTGAAGAATTACTACGATATGAATGACGGAGATGAAGTTTCCGTAAACGATAATTGCCCCATTGTAAAAAATCCTGACCAGCTGGACCATGATGAAGACGGTATTGGCGACGCCTGCGATAATGATGATGATGGTGACGGCGTATTAGATTTAATGGATTGCAGTCCATTAAATGCAGAAACGGTTGAGCCTGACTGCAGCAACGAATGCGGAGGAGAAGCAATAGTTGATAACTGCGGGGAATGTACTCGGGGGAATACAGGCAAAGAACCTTGTATTCAGGATTGTAACGATGAATGGGGAGGAACAGCCGAAATAGATGAATGTGGGAATTGCACCGGCGGCAAGACTGATAAAACTCCCTGTGAACAGGATTGTAACGGGGACTGGGGCGGCTTTGCAATATTGGATCAATGTGACAACTGTACCGGTGGTAATACCGATAATACCCCTTGTGATGCGGACTGCAATGGTGATTTTGGTGGTAATGCTTACCGTGATAACTGTAACCTCTGTGTGGAAGGCAATACGGGGAACACACCCTGCAAGCAGGATTGTAATGATGAATGGGGAGGGAATGCAGAAATAGATGATTGTGGAATGTGTTCAGGCGGTAATACAGAAATTGCTCCCTGCATTGAAGATTGTCACGGCGATTTTGGAGGAACAGCTTATGTTGACAACTGTGAAGTTTGTGTTGCAGGAAATACGGGGAAACATCCCTGCCAGGTGGACTGCATGGGCATCTATGGCGGAGATGCAAAACCAGATGTCTGTGGTGTCTGTGACGGCCCTGGTCTCATTACCTACTATATGGATGATGATGGAGACGGGGAAGGTAATTGTGAGGTGAACTTTCAGCATTGTGAAGATAAGGTACCTGAAGGTTTAACCACTGACTGTAAGGACTGTGACGATGAAAATAATCAAATCTGGGAATTTGATGAATGTGGTATTTGTGGGGGGCCTGGTAAAGTTGAACGCTGTTATGATCATGATAGTGACGGATTAGGCAGCAGATTCATGAAAGATATGGTCTGCCCCGATTATAGTGAATTTTGGATCGAAGACTGTAGTGATCTGGACGAATATATTTACTGTGAATCCAATGAAGTTGACTGTGCAGGCACTCTTTGCGGTACACTGCTGGAAGATGAATGCGGCGTCTGTGGGGGCAGCGGTCCAAAAGATTTTCACAATTGCCAAGGTGAATGTCTGTTTGAAATTGACTGTAATAATGTTTGTAATGGTACAGCGAATTTAGATGATTGTGACATCTGTACTGGTGGGAATACCGGAAAAACTCCCTGTGAAAGAGATTGTAACGGAATTTGGGGGGGGCATGCCAAGCTTGATAACTGCAACCGCTGTGACAATAATCCTGATAACGATTGTCTGCAAGACTGCCACGGCGTATGGGGAGGTGCTGCCGTTTTGGATAATTGTGGTAATTGCGATAATAATCCTGATAATGACTGTATTCAGGATTGTAATTTGGTTTGGGGTGGAATGGCAGAAAAGGATCAATGTGGAAAATGTGATGATAATCCTGATAATGACTGTGTTGCAGACTGCAACGGTGTCTGGGGTGGAACAGCAATGCTGGATAACTGTAATGTATGTGACCGAAATCCGAAAAATGACTGTAAACAGGACTGTATGGGTATTTGGGGGGGTAAAGCAGAGTATGACCGTTGCGGGTTATGTGGAGGAGATGGATCCCTTTGCTGCGAAGACGGCTCCCTTAAACTTTCTTACAATTCTGCTACCTTAACCCTGCTGGACAGCAGCCGGTGTTTCAACCAGGATGATCTGACATTTCTGCAGCATCTTATTGATGAAAATAGTTCTCTGACAAACAAGAAGCCACTGGATATTGGTAAACAAAAATGGAAAAACCGACGATTAGTATATCTGTTTCTGGATGATAGTCAACTGACCTCCCTGCCAGCTTCTATAGGCAATCTTTCTGCCATTGAAGTGTTGTCTTTGAATAATAATGAAATTTATAACATTCCGGAAGATTGGGGGAATATGACATCTTTGGAAGGATTATCCATTGACCACAACAATATTGATGAGATCCCTCAAAATATTTGGAGGTTGACAAAGTTGAAAGAACTGCATTGCAACCATAACCAAATTGAAACATTACCTGAAAGTATTGGAAAACTGGAAAACCTTCAGCGTCTGCATTTTGCCCATAATAAGCTGTTTACCCTCCCTGAAACTATGGGTACCCTGAAAAGGCTGGAATATTTAGATGTATCTCATAATAAAATAACCTATTTACCGGAAACCATGTGTCTGTTGCAGCTGAATATTTACTTCAATAGTTTTGTAGCAGGAAATAATTTCATTTGTGAAAATATCCCAGAATGTGTGGACAGTTTCGCCGGATTTAATTATGAGTATATTGAAACAGGGTCCCCGGCTTACATGCCGCAGAACTGTTCTCAATGTGGCAGCAGGTATGTTGAATATACCAGCACCCCTCCAAACCTTGTGGTGTTGGATAAGTCAATCTGTTTCAGTAAAAAAGACTTATCCGCTTTAGAGGAAATCATAAGCAAAAATCCATCACTTAAAGGTCAATCCCCTCTGGAAATCGGAAAACAATTTTGGAAAAACAACCGCCTGCTGCAATTGTCCCTCACCCATTTTGGATTAGTGACAATTCCTTCACAATTGGGCAATTTTACCAATTTAACCAAATTGAGCCTGCAGGGTAATACATTGACTTCACTCCCAATGGAAATAGGAAATCTCTCTCAGCTGAATGAATTAAACATCCATAATAATAAAATCTCTTCCATTCCCGCCTCCATAACCCGATTGAAAAAATTACAGTATCTGAAAGCAGACCATAATGAGCTCACTACCCTGCCGGGTAAAATTGGAAATCTGAAAAAATTAAAACAGCTTCAAATTAATTCAAATAAGATGACCTCTCTCCCCCCTGCCATTTGTGAGTTGAATCTGGATACAGAATCTATACACAGCTTTATTGCCGGGAACAATTCCATCTGTGAAGCTGCACCAAATTGTATGAACAACTATCTCGGTTTCCATTATGAGCTTAATGAATATGGGAATCTTGAGTATGAACCTCAAAATTGTATTGACTGTACTGAAGAGTACCATGGAATATCATCACCTCCGGGGAATGTTCAAAATGTGGATGGAAATTTCTGTTATAAAAAGACAGACTTAAAGGGACTTCAGGCAATAATAAATACAAATTCCTCCTTAACGGGAAATCTTCCTCTGTCTATTGGGAATCAGTCCTGGGAAAATGGAAGGTTGACGGTTCTTGCCTTAATTGATCATCAATTAGAAACTCTCCCTAAAGAAATTGGACGTTTCTCAGGTTTGGAAATACTTCATTTGGATAAAAACTCAATTGATAAATTACCAATCGAGACAGGCAATATGACAAACCTTGAGGAATTAGTCTTGGATGAAAATCAAATAAACCAACTGCCTGATGCTATTGGGAAATTGCAAAATCTCCAGGGGCTGAGTTTGGATAACAATAATCTGAAATCGCTTCCTGAAAGTTTTGGTGATTTGCGAAAACTTAGAGAATTGTATCTCAATTATAACCAAATCACCCATCTGCCCAATAGTTTTGGAAATCTTGCAAATCTGGAAATCCTGCTCATTTATTATAATCAACTCTCTGAGCTTCCTGAGGGAATTGGAAATCTAACCAATTTGCAGGTACTTTACTCATCCAACAATCAGATCACCACCCTACCGGAATCCATTTCGAATTTATCACGGTTGCATAAATTATGGGTCAGTTCAAATAAAATCAGTACACTGCCCCTTTCGATTTGTCAACTTCCAGAGGACTGCGATATCAATGTTTCTTATAATTGCCTCACACGGGATTATCATTTTTCCTGTATTGAGGATGCGGGACACCATTTAGGATATTGGTGTAAATAGCATTTTTTACTCCACTATTCCTAATCCTCAAAACCCTGTTTAGTGAATGTAATCCCTAAGGTCTTTCAACTTAATAAAGAAGAGGGTAGAAAATCTCTTATTTTCTTCTTTTATTATTTTTGTCTCATTGGGGCACTCATCGCGGGAAAAACTGCTCGGGATGTTTATTTCCTCAGCCGCTCTGACCCTGCTTTTCTGCCATATATTTTTATAGCTTCTGCAATAGCCGTAGCGCTCTTCTCAATACTCTATATTTATATTACCCGGAGAATGGTATTAATTCGTGTCATTTTTCTGACCCTGTTCTTTTTTATATCCTCCCTCATTGTATTTAATTTCTTTCATTGGAGCTGGAAATATCCTGTTCTCTATGTGTGGATGGACATTATGGGAGCTTTAATGGTTCCACAGTTTTGGCTCCTTACAAATCAACAATTTACTATTCAAGAAGCCAAAAAGTTATTTGGTCCCATTAGTGCTGCCGCTGCTGCTGCAAACATCCTTATCGGTACAGTGATCCAAACGGGATTAATTTCAGCTGACCTACTGCTGCCCTTATCTATATTACTGCTTTGCTCTTCTACTCCCTTGTTGCTGAAAATTCGTAAGCAGAATAAGAATGGAATTAGACAAAGAAGGAGAAACTACAAACCCACCTTCAAGGGCAGGACGATTTCCAAAGGAATTTTGTCGAATACTTATATCCTCATTTTAGCGGGTCTGGTCATCGTCTCTACTATGGTTATCACCTTGATTGAGTATCAGTTTAAAATAATCGCAGGGACAACTCTTTCAGAAACTGAACTGACAACACTTTTTGGAATGGTTTATATGGTGGTGGGAATAATAACTGCTATCCTGCAGTTTTTTATAACCGGAAAAATCCTTAAAAAATTGGGAATTTTACCAGGACTGCTCCTCTTACCCCTTTGTCTGGGAGCAAGCATATTTTTACTTATGTTGAGTCCTGTTATAGTTTATGCTTTAGCAGCCCGTCTTTCAGATTTGATATTCAGATTCAGTTTATATGACACAGCCACTCAAATTCTCTGGCTTCCTGTAGCGGAAAAAGTAAAGCGGTTTCTCAAACCCATGATAGATGGTACTTTGAAAAATTCTATACAAGGGCTTACAGGGTTACTTATAATTGCTATGCTAAGTTGGGCTTCAGCAGATTTTATAAATTATCTACTCTTCTCTCTCATTATTTTTTGGGGAGGATTTATTTTCCTTACTAAGCGAGAATATAAAAATGAGTTAAGGAGGTCTATTGGTTCTTTCAGCTTAAATCTTGAATCGCTTCAACTAAACTCCATTGACTCAGAAATTATTTCTACCATTAGAAAATATCTTTTAGAAGGAAATAAAAGCCAGCAATTATTTATATTAGATCAATTTAAATCAGTAAATCCCAAACCCTGGAATAATGACCTCAATAGTTTAGTCCATTCAGCAGCATCTGAAGTAGGTAAGCGGATAATCCAATTAGCCTTTCTTCACCCCAACCTTCTCTCTAAAGAAATAGTTAATACTTTGATTCAAAACGAGAATTCATCCTTGTTCACTTGGACAGTCTGGTTAGCTGCATATCGTAAATATCCTATTCCATTTGAAAATATTAAGGAAAGACTGAATAGGGTGACTGCTCCTGAATTCGACGCCTTAAAATTGCTCCTGCCTTATTTGGAATCTCACCATTCAAAGAAAGAAATGGAAGATAATGTAAAGAATTCTGACCTATCCGTTCAAGTTGCGATACTCGAATTTCTACAATTCACTCCCCGACTCATTCAACCACCCTTCATTGAATATTTTTTATTATGCAGCAATTTGCGCTTGAGATACAATGCAGTCATTCTCCTCTCTGCAGCTAAACAAATGGATTTACTACCTTTATTTTTTCAATCTATTTCAATAACCGATTTTAGACAAAATTTGACATTGTTGAAAACCAGTTTTACCTGGCAGATATTGGAAAAGGAAGTATTAACGCACCTACACTCCCCTTTAAAAATTTCTCCTGAAAATGAAAAATTATATTATAAATGTTTAGGTCTGTTTGGTGCAGAAAAAAGTCTTAATGTACTGATTTCAAAATTAAAAATGGGATCAGAAAATCTACCTTATGAAATTATCCTCAATGCAGCATTGGCAATTGTAAACCGAGTTCAACACAAGAAAATCACGAAAAACCAACTGCTACATTTTCTTTCAGACAGGATTAACTCAGCCAATAATTATTTAGCAAAAATGCAAACACTGAGGAATACCTCTGCTAATTTTCTCTTAATTGACTATTTCAATTTCCGCTGCCTCACTGAAATGAAACACATAATAAAAATCTTACAGTTAAAGCAATGTGATGAGGGATTCACCGGTCTGGTAAGGATACTTGATTCGGGAGATAATGCTGCTAAATCTTCAGTATATGAGATAATTGAAGATAAGATTCCCCACTCCCTTAAAGACAGTATATCTAATATCTTCGATGACCGACCTACTGTTGAGCATTTCGAAAAACTATGGACCATTCAGGAAATTATAATTCAATTATTAGAACAGGATAATTTCTGGGAAAATGTCTTGGGAATCTCTCTTGCTGCAGAGCAAAACCTTATCCATTTAATTCAAAAACATTTATCCGGGGAAGCACAACTAAATCCCCTTATAAAAAATGAAATTGCCGTAGTTACCATCCAAAAATTTAAGGAGAGCAAACCTATGTATTCACATCTGGATAAAACACTATTTTTAAAAGGGACTGATTTATTTTCCAAACTATCTGGAGAGGAACTATTTCAAATTTCCCAGATTGCTGAGGAGGAGGATTTTCTGGCAGAGGAAATTGTATTTCATGAGGGAGACCAGGGGGATTCAATGTACATAATCCTTCAGGGTAGAGTGTCAGTGTTCACCAAAAATCAGGAGATTACAATATTGAAGGAAGGCGAATGTTTTGGAGAAATGTCTCTGTTAGATGGTGAACCCAGGTCAACTTCTATCAAAGCGGTGACGGCAACCAAGCTGCTCACTATTCGCGGGGAAAACTTTTATTCGCTGGCAGAAGGGAATATCAACTTAATCCAGGGAATAGTACGGATACTATCTGCAAGGCTTCGAAAGGCAAATTCAGCTTGATTAAAACTTCCAGTTTAAAGGTGTGTTATACCCCAAGGAAACAAACAAGGAATACCCTGCATCCTGATGCCAAAATTCTTCCCTTTCATATCCTCCAATAATATTGAGATTACTTGTCACCGGGAAAAACACTTCGAATAAAACTTCCGTTCTGCTCAAATCGTTCTGTTGCTCTGAATCACTGATTTGATATATATATTCTATTTCCAGTTTTGACTCTATAAAAGGAAGCTCATTATCCCAGAATATTCCCCCTTTCAAATAGGAGGACTTGCGGGTATCATTTAAATGGTCCATCATATCATAGGAATAGGAAAGTTCTGTATTAATATGACCAAAAGCATAGTCTAATAAAAATACCCCGGCACCCTGACTGCCCTGGGACCTGATATTAAGTCCCACTTTTTTATTTTGGTCAAAGGAAACTACAGTAAAATTATAGAATTGAGAAAATTTTACAAACTTTGTGCTGTTTTTATAACGCAATTTTACATAGCTGTCTGAAGATGAAATATAATGTGCAAATAATCGCAGATCTTTAAAGGTATAGTTTGTATTGCGTTTGATTCTGAAATATCCACCCATGCCTCTTGCATTATCTTCAGATTGAATCAATCCGCAACGGTAATAGTGTTTCCACTTTGGCATACCCTCATCAATTTCATGGGCAAAGAGTACACTGCTAAATAAAAATAAAATAGTTTTCATATATTGGTTGGAAGGGGAACCTATCCCCCCTCAGATCATTAATTGAGCCTGTCCAATTGACTTTGTAATTTATACTGATGCAGATATTACTAATTATATTCTTTCAATTTATTTTCAGTCATGAATTTTCTACAGACAATGATTATGGAAATATAACCCTTCAAGAAATTGAACATCTTATTCAACACCGTGAAATAGTACGGAATAATATACAAAATGGGCTTACAAGAAAGGGAGATACGCTTCAGGTTCCCATCATTTTTCATGATATTTTCCGTCAATCTTTTACGGATACTGCTGCCCATTCTTTTTGTAACTACCAGGGAGGATTTAAAAGTGATGCAGAATATACGGCCACCTCAGAGGAAGCCTGTTATGAAAAGGTGGAAAGGGCAATTCAAATCTTAAACGAAACATTCTCAATTGCTGCCATTAAATTTTATTCACCCTCCCATCTTCTGCCAATTTATCCTCACTGGGATGCAGGGTATGATACCATTTCTACAGGCATTGGTGGAAATGTAGAGAGTATCCGCAAGCGGTATTCCATCCCTAATGTATTAAATATTTTTCTCACCCATTGTATTGAAGAATTATCGGGAGAGTGCTCCAGTATCTCAGGGATGTCCACCTATCCCTGGAGTATTGACTTAAACACACCAGGCATTACCCTGCGCCATTCCAGTGTTTCCGGTATGAATGATGACCCTGCCAAGGTTCACAGTATTGCCATCCTTCCCCATGAAATTGCCCACTATTTTTCTCTTTTCCATATTGAAGGAATCTGGATGAGGAATGCTGACTTCACCCAGGAGTTGGTCAGTGGAGAGGACTGTGGGTTAAGGGGTGATCTCATCTGTGATACCCCCGGGCAATCAGGCTTTAATGACGGTACATTTTTCACAGAATTGGTGAATGGAAAACGGGACTGTGTTTACCATGGAATGGGAGGTAGTTATACCCCTGAATCAAGCCTTTTGAAAATGGGGGGTTATAATTATCTGGGATCTGTGGAAACACCGGAAAACTGGTGCGAATCATGGAATGTTGCCCATCCATTGGGTTTAGATGAACATTGTACACAGTACACCAATTATGATGAACGGGGCAGTTTCTGGGGGACAAAAGGACTTCCGGACTCCTGTTATAAATCTTTTCAAAATGATATAGCTGCGGAATGCCCTAAAACGGCATTTAATCACCTACCCCTGGGGCATAACTTTCTGCAGCCGGTCATTGTGGCACAATACTGCGGAGGAAGAGGCTACCCTGAATACCATTCTGAAAGTGGATTCACTACCGAACAATCCGCTAATATCCGTTATTCTCTTGAACATGATTATACGGGTTGTAACGACGCTGACGCCTGTAATGTGGATACCCTTTCTACCCATTTATTACGAATTGGTGATAGTTCCTGCAAATACCCCTGCAGTCTCTCCGGCGGGTGTTTGAAGGATGATGCTCACTATCTTTCTGATTATTCCCTCTACTCTTGCCAGGGAGAGAAATTAGAAATAAAGGAGAGCATTATGGTTGAGAATTTTCGCCTTACAAGACTTTATCCGAATCCCTTTAATCCGGAAGTGAAGATTGAGTTCGAAACACAGGAATCAACCCAAATAGACATTACACTTTTCAATGTTCAGGGTCAGCAGATTGAAACATTGGAAAGAAAATTTTTACTACCGGGAAAACATGAAACCTCCTGGAATGGGAGGGGAACATCCAGTGGGATATATTTTTTACGAATAACCTCCCCAAAACACAGTATTTCAGCCAAATTAATAATTCTAAAATAATCAATACAATGTCTTGGATAGCCTTGCTTACACCTCCTAATTTTGCTGTCTGTTTTAAATCAAAAATTTCAACTTAAACAATAATCAGGAGTATTTTAATGATACGGAAAGTAATGATGATCACTGCTATTTCCGGTGTTTTCCTCAGCAGTATTGTAGCCGGAGATCTCAGCGGAAGAGTCAATTTTCAGGGTAAAGGACCCAAGCAAAAAAAACTGAAAATGGATGCCGATCCCGTTTGCGGATCTTCCCATAAAGAGCCGGTTTACAGACAGAGTTTTATCATGAACGATGAAGGCTATTTAAAAAATGTGATGGTATATTTAAAAGATGTCAAATATGAGGGTGCTGTTCCTACTGCACCTGCAGTATTAGATCAAAAGGGCTGTGTGTATGAACCTCATGTGCAGGGTCTTATTAAGGGTCAGGAACTCCTCATAAAAAACTCAGATGCAACCCTGCATAATATTCACGGACTTCCATCCATCAATTCTGAATTTAACTTTGCCATGCCAAAAGTGGTGAAGGAGAAAGCTATCAAAATTGAGAAAGCAGAACATGCCATTCACATAAAGTGCGATGTACACCCCTGGATGAAATCTTATGTATCCGTTTTTGAACATCCATACTTTGCAGTAACAGATGAAAATGGAAATTATTCTATAAAGAATATCCCGGCAGGAACCTATGAAGTCATTGCCTGGCAGGAAAAATTTAAGGATAAAAAAACCAAAGAGTGGAAAACTCTAAACGCCACCGTAACGATTGGCGATGGTGAAACAAAACAGGATTTCACCTTTGTTAAAAAAGCCAAAAAGAAATAAGTGAATTGAATACTGAAAAGGGTGAGAAATATTCTCACCCTTTTTTTTCGCAATGAAAATTTTACTCTATACCATTTTGTTTCTTTTTCTTACCTGTTCCGGGGAGCAGAGCTATAAAGTGAGGGGTACTATCATTGAGGTACGAAGGGAGTCCAATGAATTTCTCATTCACCACGATGAAATTCCCGGATTCATGATGGCGATGACTATGCCCTTTAAACTGGCGGACTCTACAGATATCGGCAAGTATCATTCAGGTGATAGTTTAGAATTCCGCTTGGTAATGAAGGATAAAAAAACCTTTGCTAAAGATTTCACTCTATTGGGGAAGGGTACCATACCTGTACCAGATGATATGTGGTCGGATGAATTCACCCCGCTTGAAATTGGTGAAATTTTCGATGATGTCACCTTTCTTGATTTGGACAGTAACGAAGTATCCCTCTCTGATTCTGATGGAAATTTTCGGCTGATTTCCTATATTTTCACCCGCTGTCCCATGCCGGAAATGTGCCCTGCGGTAGTAGTGAAAAATCAGTACTTAGCTCAAGAGTTTAAAGACTACTCAAATTTCAATTTTATATTAGTCAGCTTTGATTATAAATATGATACCCCCGTCCTGTTAAAACAGACCTATGGTAGCCTGGTACACCACAATCCGGGAATAGAGGTTTGGTCCAGCACTAACCATGTAACTGATATTTTTACTTTAGCGGGACAGTCTTTTGTCTCATTCTGGGGAGTGGATGAAAATGATATTGGTCATACTCTCCGTTCTGTTCTTTTAGACCCTGAACGACGATTGTTAAAAGTTTATGAGGGGACCACCTGGCGGCCAGAGGCAGCTGCACAAGATATCCGTAATATCCTGCAAGCCTATAGTTATTAAAGTTTCTCAAGCTTTTTAAAGTCCGTCCGCTGGCGGACTCCCTTGAGAAAAAATCGCTCAACCATCTTGGATGAGTTTTAACGCACAAGCTGGCAGCTTGTGAACCTTTTTGGCGCTCATCCTCTTATTTAATTCTTTTTCTACAGATTCAAAATTAGTTACCTTTACTTTCAGTTTATAAAATCAATTTAAAACTGATTATCAAATAATGTTAATATTATAACATTAATGTTAATATATTGTCTTTTATAAGTAATATGTGCTAAACTACAGAGGTTTCCATGAGTAAGAATGTTGATGTTACCCAGACATTAAACAAAATAAAGAATTTGGTATGTATCGAGAAGAAGTACTCAATAACAAAACACATAATTACCTACATGGAAAAAGGAAAATGTTCTTTTGAGGACATTGAGCATTGTATTCAAAAGGCTAAAACAATCCATGGTATGGGTGTTGATGTATTCGGCGATTCACCAGATGGAATTTTATATACAATCAGAGGAAAAACAAAAATAGGTCAAGAATTTTACACTACAGGAAAATTCATTAAATCAAATGATGGAGAAGAAATTTATTTTTTCATAACTGCTCACCAAACGGATAAAAATCATAAATAAAATGTATAATTACCAATGTGAAGAATGCAGCAAAGGGACTGTTAAAAAAACGGTCATAAAAAATTACGAGGTTAAAATATTTGAAAAACCATTTATAGTTCCTACTGCAACTATTGGACTGTGTAATACCTGTGGCTCCTTCAACTACGATGGAAAAGAAATGCATCGTTGGAAGGACCTCTACACTGCCTGGGAAGCCAAAAGTGAAGATTACCTATCTCCTCAAAAAATTCAAAAAATCAGAAAGTCACTACTATTAAATCAGAGTGAATTTGCTGCGTTTATCGGTGTAAGCCGTCAATCACTATCGGTATGGGAAAATGACAAGCGTCCCTCGGTACAGCCCCAAAGCGTTGATATCTTATTACAAATGTTATTCAGTGAACTTTCCGCAGATAACAAACCGGTAACAGCAAAAATGGTTGAAAAATATAATAATAGAACAAGCCATTTTATTAAATTCAACAGTAAAACTGAGACTAAATCTACTGATAAAAACTCTGTCTTAAAAAATATTCTCCCTAAATCTACCTGGACAATCCTTAAGAATATAGCTGACAAAAATAACACTGACCCAATTACTGAAGCTGTTCTATCAATTGAATTAAAAGCAGAAGAATTTAAATATTCCTCAAATAATTTTTTGGAGAACTATTTAATTGAATGGAGCAATAAACCTACAAATATTTATGACTATCGAACCACTGAATATAAAATTTCAAAAATAGCAAATTATCCCGGTGCAGTTTCTGAAAAGAAAATAAAATATGGCACGTAAAAAATCTAAAGCAAAACTGATACCTCCCAATGAATATTCCAAACTTGTGAAAAACGTTTCCAACTTTGAGGTGGTTTTTCAAAGCGGACAATGGTCACTTCATTCAGAATTATTAGGTACCCAAAACGGTATTGATGTGGGTTTTGAAACCGTAAGAAAAGATATTGATGAAAATCATATTGAGTTTACCCAACATTTTATTTTGAATGTCATTCCCAAAGGGAAAAAACGTGCTGCGGTTAAAATTGAATGTGATATTGTCACTACCTGCGAAACTGAGGGCAAACAACCTGATTCCTTTTGGAATACCTATGAAAGAATTACCCTGCCTGTTATTACCGTCCCCTTTTTCAGAGAACATGCCCACAGCCTGTCTGGTAAAATGGGTATTCCGCCAATTGTAGTACCGCCCTGGACGAGATAATATGGTAGTAAATTTCCAAGATGAATTCCACCGGAAATATATACCACACTAATGGATGATAATTTTATCCGGTTCATCCATTATTCCGCATTCGGAATATTGAAAGCCAAAGTTTTGGAGAAAGTTTAAACTAAAATAAAAGGGGCTCGATTTCTCGAACCCCTACCAATTTCAATTTTTATATTTTCTATTTCTACTCTACCGTAATCCCGTACACCTCTTCAAAGGTGTCAGTAGGCATGAGACGGATAGCGTCCCAGGTGAGTTTGGTGCAGACACGGGCACAGACCTGGCAGCCAGTGCATTCGTTAAAGCGAACCTGGACAGGGGGAATGGGAAATCCGTATTTTTCTTTGGGAACAGGCTCAATACAATCCACAGGACAGAAGGGTACACAGGCCTGGCAGCCGGTGCAGTTATCTTCATCCACTACCGCCATTATCTTTGGACGTGTCCGTTTTACCCGCGGATCGTCTGGTAAATCGGGTATTCCTTTAAAATGATCAAATGCCTGTTTAGCCATATTTTTTATTATTGATTACTTAATCCAAATTTTTGTACAATCCAGCCCATTAAAAAAACTACCGAGCCAAACCCTAATAATTTATAGTCCATGAGTTGGGGGAAATTACTCATAAATCCAATGCCAATGATAACTAATCCTGAGAGCTGCAATCCCTTACTGACAAAGTACATCAGGCGGATTCCAATGCTGCCGACTTATCTTCTTCAGCCAGTTCTACAAGAATATCAATATTATCTTTAAATCCGCGGTGCTCCAGAAGAATGGTATATAAAAAATGAATAAAGGAAATGATAAAAAGAATGCCATGTATCCAACCTGAAACAGAACCGGTCTGCACAGCACCGCCCAAAATGAAAACTGTCCCCACCAGTACCATATTAAGTGTGAGATGTGGAAAGAGCAGCATTTTCCCTTTTTTCACTTTTTCATAGCTTTCAATTCCTCTTCCACTGGATTGGATAGATTTTTTAATAGCCGTTCCCGATCCAATGAAATAAAACATGATGAGAGTCTGCGTAAACATATAAATCATGGCAGTTATCAGGGCAAACTGGGAATGGTTTGCATTCATTACCTGAAAGTGAAAGTACCCTTGCAGCCCTGTAATGAACAGAAGAATAAAAGTGACCAAAATACCCAAATAACTGGTTATCATTAATCCCCACATGGAATTAACATTCAATCCTTTTAAAGATATTCACCTGTCTGTAATCCGTTTTGGTACTTTCTACCAATCTTCGTCATCCTCATCTTCTTCATCATCAGATTCAAATTGGTAACCGTGCTGTTTAAAGTAAGTTTGAATTTCGTTGGTTATGTCCACTTTCCCTTTGATGGAATACACATAATCCCGAAGCCCTTCTAACATGGCTTCCTGGTCTCCATTCATTTTCATCACATATTTACCCCAGTCTGTTTCAGCACCGGGCAGTGCTAAAATTTCCTCATCAGGGAGGAAAGGTGCCGGCATTTTTGTACCAGGCATAATATTTTGCGGATCACGCAGCCACTCTACTACCCAGTCAGGATGGAGCCGTTCTTTGGTAAGAGCAAGGTTGGGTGCCCAGGTCTGAGCTGCCTGTTTGGGAAATTCAGTACCATAAAAGTGACAGTTGTTACAAGCTCCCAGTTCATGCAGCTTCTTCCCTGCTTTGAATTCTGTTGTTGAATTATCCACGTGAAATTTTGATTCAAAGGAAAGATGGTTATCATCCCAATGCTGGAAAGCTTTAATTACGGCATTCCATTCTTCATCAGTCAGAGTGAATGACGGCATACGTACCTGCAGATTCGGTCTTATAATGGTGGGATGTTTAAAGAAGCGGAATAACCAGTCTGGTTGTACTTTTGCCCCTTCTGTATTTAGATTTGGCGGTGCATATTCAGGAGCAGAATAATTTTCTGCAATCTGACCACCAAATCCGTCAATGATATGGCAGCCCTTGCAATTATAGTCTCTAATAAGTTTTCTTCCCTCATAGACCATAGGATCATCTACTGCCCTGGAGGCTAAAACAGATTTGCCTACTTTATCATCATTTAATCCCAATATGGTTGTAACAATGGCTTCTATTTCTTCCGGTTTTAAATTGAAATTAGGCATACGCAATTTATCTTCAGGCGGAATTTCCTTGCCTTTGTCAAACAGACGGGGATTTTTCAGTTTTTCTGTAAACCAGGTATAATTATTATGATCCAAATGGTGTTGGAATCCAAAATCAAGTTTGTCCACAGGTTTTGACCCTTCAACGGTGAGCTCCGTACCAATGGGCTTAGCATCTTCATATCCCGGCATATTGTGGCAACCAAAACAGCCATAATAACGAATACTCTTATCTGCCACATATCCTACCTTATCCTCATAGGACATGGCATCCAGTCTTGATTCAGATTCCTTTTCAGGGTACATTTTTTTCAGCCAACCTAAAGCAATATCGTCCAGTGCATCAACAGAGATTTCCAGAATATCCTGCTCTTCAAATTCTGCATTATTAAAGCTGAGAAGGTAAGCGGTGATATCCTTCGCTTCAGTATCTGTGAGGCGCAGGTTGGGCATTCTGGTTTCATGCCAGTATGAATCAGGATCTTTCAACCAGTTATAGAGCCATTCAGCAGACGTTTTAGAGCCAAGCCCAATCAGATTAGGACCGTGTTTAGAAAGCATACCTTCAAGTGTACTCACCTGCGGAAGATTTTCCGGGTCAGGCTCAAGTATATGGCAGCCTTTACAGCCTACTACATTAAATAGTGCTTCACCGGAAGTGGCATCACCCATGTATTTACGGTTGTTGCGGGTGCTGAATTTTTCACCATCCTGAAAAAGGTATTCCACCATGGTAGCAATTTCAGTTTCATTTCTTTTGAGTGATTGTTCGTCTGAATTATTACTTTGGCCAAAGAAGGAAGGCATACGGGTATTATGCCTGAAACTCTGAGGATCACGTATCCATTTTGCCGTCCAATCTTTATTGACTTTTTCATTCAGGCGTGTCAGATCAGGTCCTGCTTTTCTGCGGATAGGATAGGTCTGAATGGCATGGCAGCCATTACAACCGTATTTATCCACCAAAGCCAAACCAAGTGAGAGTTTATCAGCCCCTTTAATTTGTACTTCATCATTATGACATTTAAAGCAGCTGGCTTCAGAATATCGGGTTGGCAGCATGGGTTTTAACCAATGGTGCATTTTATGCCAATGATATTCATCTTCCCACTCATGCTTTTCTTCAGCGTTAGATGGTGTATGGGTAGCAGAAGTAAAATTAGTACCCCTACCACGCCCGTTATGGCAGCCTGTACACCCAAACTCCTCATAGGGGTGGGGTGAAGATGAAGTAAGATACAGGTCTAAATCAGGATGGGTGGTGAATGGTTGTTCTGCATCTATATAATCAGGGTTGGCTATGCCCAAATGGCAGCTTGTACAGCGGTCAACCTCAGGGACAGAAGCAAAGTTCACATTATACTTTATTTCAGGAAGTACAACCTGTTCTACCTTATAATAGGGAGCCATGAAGTCAAGGATAGGTAAATCTCGTACAATGTCCCCCAATTTATTGGCAAAACTCATCCGGTCTCTGTCCAGTTTGGAGAGTTTTCTGTCAACGAGATTTACTTCCTTCAATACTTGGTTTAGTTCATCTTCAGCAAGTTTTCTTTCCGCATCCATTTCTTTGATGGATGCCTCCTGAGACAGCATTTTCCCTTCAAAATCTTCCTTTTTCAGTTGCAACACATGTAATTCTTCCAGGAGTCCGTTATAATAGTTTTCTGCTTTTTTAAGTTCATCTCCATGCCCATGGATTTTCACCGTTTCATATTGGTATTTTTCAGCATCCACAATGGACTTAGCATTGAGAAAGTTCATACTGGCTTTATAGAATTTTGCTACAATCTCATCTAACTCTGATTGTGCAATAGTAAGTGCTCCCTGCTTATTATCAAGAGCATCCTGAGCTAATTTTAATTTTTCTTCATACTGTACTCTTTCTTGCTTAACAGCTTCTAATTCTGCATCCAGTTTTTCTTCAGATTTGAGAATTTCCATCTTTCTGAATTCTCTCTGATAGACTTTGAAGTCATCATCATTATCATCAATGAACATCCAAATCATGGTGATCATAAATACAACACTTGAAATGGCGAACCATTTATTGAGGAGTTTTATATTCCAATATCTTTCGTCGTTCAAAATTCTGTCTCTATTTAAATATTAAAGAACCATTCAGGAATTGCAACTATGTATTTCAAATTAAACATCCAACGGAGATACATCTTAATGGGCAGTGAAAACATGGTTAATCCAAACAACATCAGGGTTGCATAGCGCACGGGTCCATAGTGATCAAAAATATGTTTCAATTTTGTTTTTGCCAAAAGCAATGGCAAGACAAACAGGTAACCGATGACGGCAACAAAACCTACGGCCTCTCGTGCTATGATATTTGTAGGCAGCCCTTTATTCAGCAGCTTCACCCAGACATATTCAGATAAATTCACATTGGTGAGGGGTTCCACTTTATGAGGATCCCACCATTCAAAGGGGCCAAAAAAGTTCCAATTAGGACCTCTGAAAAAGGTGCCTATGATGATGAGAAAGACCCACAATACTAACCAACCATACATGAATATAAAATATCCTACTCTTCTCTCTTTAAAGGAATAATATCCATCTCCTTTTTTATTCACATCCATATAGGGAATAGCCATCATCCCAAAAATGATAAACATGGGGAACACAATTCCTGCAAGCCAAGGGTCAAAATATACTAACATCTCCTGAAGACCCAGGAAGTACCAGGGTGCTTTTGAGGGATTAGGCGTAGCAGCCGGATTAGCCGGTTCCTCTAATGGTGCAGGAATTAAAATTGACCAAACAATGAGAGCCACCATAAACAATATAAGGGCAATCAATTCTATATAAACCAGGTCTGGCCAAACCAGTACCTTATCATCGGGGTCATTCCACTCTTCCGGTTTTTCTCCTCTGTCCAACCGTTCATCGTTGGCATAGGCTTTTTTCATTCCCAGCCAAGTTAAGAAATACATGGAGTAAATCATTATGATGATAGGAATGTTGTCCGGTTTGGTCATGGTGAGGTTGAAATGAGGATCAAAATAACCAACGATGAAAAAGAGGGTAATTAATACAAATGCCCATAATCCACCTGTATTAGTCCACAGTTTATACACTCCCCACTGGCGATTTTTCTTTTCGAAATAATCACTGGGAGGAAAGATAAAAGGGAATGCCACCGTCAAAAGTGTAAATGAGATGGTAGGCGCTGATAAGAAATCAATAAAAGATTTAATATAACTCATAAATATCCTTTGTTTATAGGGGGCCGGAAATTCCGCCGTCTTTTCTAATTCTCCAAAAATGCACTGCCATAAATATCATAGCGATAAAGGGAACCGCAATACAATGCAGCACATAGAATCTCAGCAGGGTGGCTTCCCCCACGAATCTGCCACCTAACAAAGCAAAGCGCACATCAGATCCCATGTGAACGAGATTTATATCCCCAATTGCCAGCAATGAAGCTCCCGGTCCCTCATGCCCGATAAAGGGGTGTGCTCTCGCCATATTAGTTCCCACAGTTACTGCCCAGATAGCAAGCTGATCCCAGGGAAGAAGGTATCCTGTAAAACTGAGGAACATGGTAAGCGTCATAAGCAGTACACCTACCCCCCAGTTAAATTCCCGCGGTGGTTTATAAGAGCCTGTCATAAACACGCGCAGCATATGCAGCCATACGGTGAGAACCATAGCATGAGCACCCCAGCGGTGCAGCTCCCGCATGATACCCAAGGGTACCTGCTCAGTCAGGTCTATGATATCCGTGTAGGCATATTCAACGGTAGGTCTATAATAAAACATGAGCAGTATGCCGGTTATCGTTAATACCACGAACAGGAAGAAAGACAGCCCTCCCATGCACCAGGTATATCCGATTTTCACGGCGTGTTTCGGCAAGCGTGCCGGATGCAGATGGAGAAATACATTCCCTAAAACTGCATACATACGCTGGCGGCGGTTTCTCGGGACACCAGAACGAATAATTGATTTCCATACTTGGGAGTCCCCAAGTCGTTGTAATAGTGATTCTTTTTTTTCTTCTTTAGCCATGATATAGTTCTGTTAAATTTTCAGGAAGGAATCTGACATTTCCCATTCGCCTTTTTCCCATTTGAAAGATTTGGTTTTATCAACAATGATCTGTCCATCTGCAGCCAGGTAAATAGCGTGGCGTTCCAAAGGACGGGGAGCAGGGCCCTCAAAATGAATGCCCGTTTTTCTAAAGCCACTGCCGTGACAAGGGCATTTATACTTCTGCTCAACTTCTAACCAGTTTGGTGTGCAACCCAAATGGGTGCAAACCGTAGAGAGGGCGTAGATACCTTCTTCGTCTCTCACCACCCAGACTGCGTGCTTTTTCTTAAAACGGGTATCCACCTTACCAATGGTAAAGTCATCTGGATACCCTATTTTAAAGGATTGAGGCGGTTCAAATAATACATTGGGGAATAAAAATCGGATGAGTACGGTGAAAAATCCACCAGTAGCACCTACAAACGCTAACCACCCGATGGAGAGCCAGCTTAAAAACCCTTTTCTGTCCAAATCAGAACCTGCTTTTTCACCGATGGACGCTTTGGGAATTACTTTTCTTTCAGCCATTAATTATATTTTCCTATTATAGGTTTTGTCTAATGTTTTAATTGCTAAATCTCTGATTTGCATATTATGATCAAAAGTGGCTAACCTGGTGAGGTTAGTAATGAATTTTTCAGAAGGAATTATTGATGTCGCTTTAATAGCTACCAATATTGCCTGCACTTCCTCTTCGCTATCCACTTCTGTGAAATTGTTAAAATAGGATCGGTCTAATAAATTGGCTATTACAGGAACTCCTGCATCATCGCCAAGTTTGGCCAGGGCAATGGCAGCATCCCATCTTATATTGGCTTCTTCATCATCCAGTAATTTTTGTAATACGGGAATTACAGCGGGGTTATTCATATTACCCAGGGCAATAGTTGCTGCAAGTCGTTCTTCCTTGGAATTAGCAGCATGAGTAAATTCAATAATGGCATTCTGCGCAGGCATATAAGGGAGATTACCCAGTGCTTTAATGGCAGCCACTCTGCTGCCTTTGTCCTTGTCTTCCAATCCGGATAACAAAGATTCTCCATATACCTTTTGGTTGGTTCTTCCCATAGCTAATGCAAGGTACATACGCACAGTAGGGTCATCATGGATGGAATGCTCATAAACAGAAATCATTTTTTGATGAAATCCATCATCAAGAGGTACCAGATCAGGGTGAGCTAAAAGTTTGGATAGTTCATAGGCAGCTTGCCAGCGTTTGGTAGCTGCACCATATTGAACATCCGTTAAATAGTCCATAGGAGAATTTGTTTCATAGGTGAGCACCTTGAACATAAAAAAGAACATGACACCAAAAATGGTAATCATGAGGGGAATGAGGAAAAAGGCATAATACAAGGTATAGACCTTGCTGCTATTCTCCCGTTTTTGTGGCGGTGAATCAGCCATTATTGTTGATAAAGGTAAAATTCTCCCAAGAATGTTAGCCTCTAATTTACAGGTATTTTAAAATATGGGAAAAAGGGTTATTTATGAGATTTTATAGAAATTATGGAGCGTCTGCTTTATCTTTGCCGGTCACCTTCAATAGGTGCTCCGTAATTCCCCTAAGACGCTGAACTTCTTTTTTTAATTTCACTACTTCATTTAAGGCAAAGAGAATGAACACAAATCCACAAATACCAAACAGGGTATATAGGGACTCCAATTATTTATCTTCCTTCTTACTCAGTTTACGAAACTCCAGTGTAAGCAGCAGGGGAAAAAATAAAAGAATGAGCAAACTTAGCAGCATGCCTCCTACAACCCATTCTAAATTGGTCATAAGCCATTCAAAGGTGAGCCATTCAAAAACCGTTTCCAATTAAAAAACCTCCAACACTAACCATAGGTAAAGACCCATGAGAAGAGTGCAAATGATCATAGAAATCCATTTAAAGGCGGTACGGTAAGTGTTCGTTTCTGTCATCAATATTGAATTGTTTTTTCGATAGTGCCTTCAGGAGTATAATAAGTCCAAACTCCAATCGGTGTACCATTTTTCACCTTACCTGTGCGTTTTATCCTGCCATTGTTATAATAATAAGTTAATGGACCGTTTGGCTTACCATCTTCATACTGTCCCTCATATTCCCTTTGTCCATTTTCGTACAAATCATAGATGATACCGGAAAATGGTTTATCTTCTTTTAAAAGGTACATTTTCCCTTCAAATTGAATGGTCTCATCAATGGAAATTTCCTGCTTTTCACCACAGGAGAATTGAAGCGTAATACAACTGCACAATACTATCTTTTGTAAGGTTTTCAGGGCAGCAAATTTATGACCCTGCAGATTGAAAGAGGGAATCGTATTTTTTAATCTGGGGAATTTAAGTACTAAGAACTCTACTCGGTATAATAAATGAGGTAAGATGACATGGCTATCTCAGGACAATACCCGTCCCCCTGACAGGTTGGCGCTGTTACACAGCTGCTGCCTACCACCCTGCAGGCATCATATTGGATCACATTTTCTTCCCCTATTGAAACAAAGTCCGTAATATCAGTAACAAAGGGAGCCACATCCATACCTGGGCACCAGCCTGCTCTGCCGTAGCCCCAGGTTCCATACTGGTTCGGGACTACTCCCTGTAGGATAGTTCCCAGTTCCATGCAGTAATTATTGTCTCCTGCTTCGGGGTGATCTTTCTGGAATTCATAGGTTCCGCCGTTCACTGTAAAAATATGTCGTGAATTGCAGAATTCTGCGCAATTATAACAACCTGCAGAACCCCATCCATGACCCGTGATATAGGTAACAAATTCTACTCTTTCTGTTCCTGAGGGGGGTGTGAAAATAACCGGTGGACGATTGTCAGCATATTGTGGATTAAACTGTACTGTTCCATTCCAGGCATTTTCATTATACATGGGCGACGGACCCGGATCCTCAGTTGCACCATATTTATGAAATCTCAGACGCATAGTAAGTTTACTGTTCGGCCACCCTGATTCCTGAAATCTCAACACACTGGTACCTCCCGGTTTCAGATGGGAGATTAAGGGAGATATATCCGTCAGATGGTGCGGCTGTCGGTCGAAAGGAGTAATCCAGCGGGCAATTTCTCTACATCCTGAGCTATCTGTCTCGCAGGAATACAAATGAGCAATTCGGTCATAGTCATCACAGCCTGCATCTGAATAATTTCCATTACTGTCAGGGCATCCACGCAGTAATTCTACGCTCAATCCTTTATAGCTTTGTAGTTCCGTATCTGAGGGTAATTCTACCTGTTTATATATAGATGACGCCCACCCGCCTGTATAATGTTCCCCCTCAAAAACGGTGATTTCATCGTAGGTGTCAGGATCATTAGTTAAAGCACTGTATTCATAATTGAAATAGATGGCCTCATGTGCCAGATAACTGAGATAGGTACCGCTGAAATTGGCAGGATTACCTAAATAACCTACTTCACGCCAGCGTTGAAACCGATCTATAGATCTGGCTCTTATACCACAGACTGCATCTACGAAATCTGCAGCATGACTGTCACATTTATCCGGAACAAAATGGAGGTGTCTTTTCCAGTGTGCTTGTTCTTCCTCTGAAAAACTATTAAGCGTTTGGTCAAATTCTCCTTTTTTGATTCGCACATCATCAAAATAGGTACTGCGGTTAGAGAGGAAAAAATAATGCACATTGTCCGGGGAATTGTTCAACAGGGTGTAACGATCACTGGCATTCCAAAGGGCGGTACTACTGGCAGGACCAACGGTGATAAAAATATAGGTGTCTTCACCATTCCATTGTGTCTGAAAGTTCCAACCGGAAGGCTCAGGACTTAAAACCATATTTGCCAGACCCACAATATCTAAAATATCCACAGAGCCATCATAATTCATGTCTGCTTGTGCTAATTGTGAGGCATCAAAAATTTCGAATCCAAGTACATGATTCACGGTGGCGATAATATCTAATATATTTACTGTATTATCACTGTTTACATCACCCAGATCCAGATTTAAGTCTATAAGGGTGAAGGGTCCTGCAATATCAAAATACCCTGTGCCGTAGGGTCCCTGGTGAAATTCGTCAGCAGATAACTGAGTATTCAGCAGCAAAACAGTTAATATTAAAATTCTAAAAATCATAAAATTTTCCTCCAAACCATAGAAACAGAAAATTACAACAATTAAATTAGAACATTAAAAGTATTATTCGTTACAAAATATTACAATTGTTGGGAGACGGTGGCAAAGGGTAATAATAATGTTCTGAAGCTAATCTGTTACCTATGTATTGATTTTACATTTTACAACCATTGACTATTGACCATTGACCATTGACTACTGACCAATGACAAATCCCTGTTATGGATCAGCTTTTTTGGCAGGTGATTTCAAAAATCTGAGGAGGCGACTTCCCGGATGCCGGTACAACCAAAAGGAGCACCCGGAAAGTCAAATAGATCAGACTATTAAATGACTATACATTTGATCTTAGTAGGAATCTACTATTTGGTTGGCGATCAATATTACATCCTGTATATTCACTTCGCCATCTTGATTGTAGTCTGAAGTACAGAGGGCCAAATCATCAAATTCAATAAGTTCCAAAATGATGAAAATAATTTTTACAATGTCCAAAACATCAACGCTATTATCTTGATTCACATCTCCTGCATCATACTCAAAAGTGGGACAGACTGCAGGAAAAATTAAATCGCCGTCCTGAGCATGTAATACTATGGGAGCATCTGTCATGCCCACTGCAACTCCTGCCTGGAAGGTGAGGGTTTCATTCACAATTGACACAACCTCAGTGGTAGTATTATATACCTTGAACTCCAGCGTTTCATTATTGGTGTCACCATAGACCATCAGATAATATATCCATTGATTAAAGATATATATAGGCTGTGCAACACCTCTGCATTCACCATTAGTAAAAGCACCTAAAATATAATTATCGGATTCAGAAAGTATCTCATTAATTTCAATTACAGAAATTATGGGCATGAAAAACTCAAACTCTGCCGGATTTACCTCCCAGCTGTCAGGTAATTGTGAAAACCCAACACTCAAAATTACTGGTAGAAGTAATAATAAAAATATTTTCCTATATAATTTTTTCATTTTTAATCTCCTATTTCAAGAGTACTATTTTACGGGTTTTCTGATAGAGATCTGAATCCATTTTAACAAAGTAGATTCCGGTAGGCTGAATGACACCCTGATTATCCTTCCCCTGCCAAATCACCGATTGATATCCGGCGTTTACCATGCCAGATACCAGGGTTGCTACTTCCTGCCCTCTCACATTGTATATTTTCAGATCTACAAAACTATCCTCTGGCAATTGATAATTAATTTGTGTTACCGGATTAAAGGGATTTGGAAAGTTTTGAGAAAGGAAAAACGATTCAGGTATTTCCGGAATGGCTTTCATGGTAATCGGATAATCAAAACTACCTACAATTGCATCAGCAGCAAATTCAGTCTCTATCTCTATGCCAAGGACTTTATCCATTTCAATGGACTCAACATGGAAATTGATTTTTTCACCCATGATCTGGTTTGCAAACACTGGCAGGAATATCAATCCTTTTTCTAATTCCGGATACAGTTTTACCTGTGCTACTCCTCTTAACTCCGTACCTGCAAATGCTTTTATCTGCAGGCTTTCAAAGTCATGGTTCCGCATTAATTCATTTTCCAGGTGTGCTATGATTGACATGGAATATTGATAGTTTGCAGGATTAAATCCAGATTGAATGTATAACGATGGTTCTTCAGGAGATTTTTCTGCATGAAGACGGCCAAGCAAATCATCAGCCGTGGGATAGGTAAATTCACCTTCATTTGCCATATTCAATTTATATCCCTGTCCTGGGTAAAAGTGGCTCAAGTTTCCAATCCAACCCATGATTTCTCCCGTGTACTGGGCAAATCCATACTGACTTTTCACAATATCATAGACATCAGGCGATAAAAACTGTAATGCCTGGTTCGTCTCTAAAATCACTTGTGGCGAGTAGGCAACCCAATTCCAGCCAGAAGTATAATCAATGAGATTGGTATCCGGTTGGACTTCAAACCCCACAAAGGTCATTTGACCAGATTCGGTAAGCTGCACCTGGTACATTGATTGATTATTTAATTCGGTTAGAGAGCCTCCCCAACTTGCAAACTCTTCAGAATAATCAGCAAAGAGACCATTTTGAGAGACAACCAGATCACCTGCGGACGGAGAAATATATTCCATGGAAGTTGCCACTGACATATCTTCATGGTTCAGATTCAGAGAAGTCCAGGTCCAGCCGGCATTTAATGGGATATGCTGCGCCGTTGCACCACTTGCATTCAGAGTAACGGGTGAATCAAATGCGCCTATGGATGCTCCACTGTTGAAAACATAACTCTGGTCAATTCCCCATAATTCTCTGCAACCATCACTGTCCCATATTCTAAAACTCACATTATCACCAGAGGCTATATCGCTGTAAACGGTCATGAAAACAAGATCCATCCCTTCAGATTCAGAATATTGAAAATATTGTGGATATCCAACACCCCTCACCTCATTATCTATAATCGCTGCTACCATATCATAGTTATCTAATGATAATTCGCCCTCTACTGAAAGCTGCCCAATGATAGTCATGCTGTGCTCAAACTCCGGTGCGTTTACATTCCATTCCGGAGGTCTGCACATTGCCATAGTGGTAATGTTTAGCGGTTCGTCCCCTTCCAGACATTCGGCATACAGGGTTTCAGAATATTCTCCGTAGTTCAAGTTTTCAGAAATAGTGCCTGTTATTTCTACCGTTCCTCCCGGATTAATATCGCCATACTGAGGAGTTACCGTCAACCATTCAGGTATGGAATAATCATTGCCAAATTCAAAAAATTGTGCCGCAGCACCAATATTGTTGAGATTCATGGTAAAGGATGCCCCTTCCCCAATATAGCTGACGGTTTCATAATTGGTTTGAGACCAGGCCACGGGATTGCGGTTGACAAAAAACTCCCATTCTGCAGAGTAATGATCATTCTCATCAGCTCCGGGATTGGCAACTGAATTATTTCCTGCAAAATCCTTTATTCCTGTGAGGGTTAATTTTAATGAATGATTTTCAATTTGTGAATTATGGTCAGCAGGCTCAACGATAATCGTCTGATTTGAACAACTAAAATCAAAGTTTCTTTCGTCCCCTGTAGAAATATCATACAATCTAAAATTGGAATTATTTAAAGCGTTACAATCCAGGGCCTCATTAAAAGTTACCGATGCCTGGTCATTTGCATTTAATACCCCATCCACTGGTTCCAGTTCTCCAAATATTGTGGGTGCTTCTCTGTCAATCACCCCCTGAAACGGCTGATTGTTTTCGTTTAACAAATTTCCTTCCAGACAGGACGAAACCAATCTAAACTCATACTGCCCGTCTGGCAGGAGGTCGGCATTGGAAACATCCCATAAGCCAGCAAATGTACCATTTTCATTTAGGTCTTCCTTCGTGACCTCAAAAGCATCAATCCAAGACTCCCTGGATTCACCACCATCATCTCGATTGAATGTAGAGTGAGTTACGGTTTCCCAGGGTTCCTTCGCACTATTTTGATCCCTGTTTTTTCCTGCTGGAATCATTCCGGGTTTATTTTCTTCCCCTCGAAGATCAGCAGCATCGGCTGCATTTAATTTCCCTTTCCCTTTGTTTGAGAATAATTCCTGAACCTCTTTATTTTCTCCATCACCCCGGTCTTGGGTTTCCGCTGTCATTCTATACTGGAATTTGACTTTATTAAAATGATCCTGCTGAGCAGTTAAAACAGCAAAATTAACGTTGAAAGTTGAATCATATTGATTGATAAACCAGTTATCATGCAAATCTGTATCTTCAATAAAACTCACATCCGTACAGGGTTCTGCCCAGGATACACTGAGGAAAGCATCATCAAACAAATTATACAAATCATCTGCATAACTTAAGTTATAATTATCAGCAACTCCACTTTCCAGAAGTTCAAGTTCGCACATTGGAAACGCTTCAAACTTGATGTTATTATAGTCATAAGCAACATCGTTTTTTCTGGTTGTAACAGTAAAATTTGCAGATTCGCCATAAGGTAACAGAAAATGACCACCTGGTAATCCATTAATAAAGGATAAAGAATTAGGATTGGTTAGGGGGTCTATATCAAAGTAGTACCAACCATCATCCTGAGTATTGGAAATATTATCCACCTGAAAATCAAAAAATGCATCTTCACCCGGAAGTAAATTGATTTGGTTGGGTGGGTTTATACTAAGCTGCACTCCATGAACAGGGCTGGTCCCATATTCAAATGGACAGGAACTTTTTCCTCCCTGAGTGTCAAAAATCAGAGTTCCAAAGACAGGGTCCATTTTGATGGATGTAAAAAATTCATCACCGGGATCATCATCGGAGAAAAATACTCCTACTGTTTTATCATTGGATGATTCTGAAGTGGTACTGAAACCGGTAGATACTTCAATACTGGTAGAAAACCCGCCAACAACCCCCACTCCATTAAATTCTAACCCTACCTGACCATAAACTTCGGCATTAATAAACATATCAACGGCAAAGGATATTGAGGATGTGGTTGTGGTGGTGGTAGAATATTCATAAGAAGCGCCAGAAGCGAATTGAAAATTAGCATCCGGTTCATCTTCAAAAGCTAAGCCTGTTTCAATAGGTATTCCCATCATCTTCAAAACTTCGTTATGATTTAAAACTATGTTCCACATCTCAATGGAATCTAATGCCTCTTCCCTGACTTCTTCATCCACGGTTTCATTATTCGCAATTTCTTCTAATTCTGGTAAAACTTCACGCATTATATGCCCCTGAGAGAAAATATAGGTGCTGTTTATTCCGGAGGGATGCATGAAAATGTCATTATATTTATAGGGAATACAACTATTTTCTTCGTTACTATCACCAGAAGGGGTACCAATGGTAACCACATCAGTTATTCCATAGATCATAGCCAGGGAAGCGCCTACAAAAACGTCACCGTCTTTTTCTGTTGCATAAGTTTCACTGGTTTCCACACATAAAGAAGTCTCATAGCCAAATTCAGTTGAAAGACCCATAGTCAGGCTGCTACCCACTTCTGCCGTGGCATCAAATTCTGAAGTGACCCCAAAGGTGGACCATTCAAAGTCCGGCGCCAGAGAAACTTCCTTAAACACATTATGTTCACCGGCTACACCCACTCCAAAACTGAATGAACTACAATAAGTCTCACCTTGGGTGAGGTAACTGGAGCTGTTGTCGCCAGGGGGGTCACGCAATATCACAACAGGGAATTCCGGGGTGGCTGACATAAATTCGCTGGGGTTGAGTTTATTCCCTAAAACATACACCCACTCAGAAATTGTGGTAGTCTGCTGAATTTCATTTTCTGCAATCAAATAAAGCTGCTTTTGGTAGGGTTTATCCCCTCCGCCGCTTATATTAGGGTTCCCGCCTTTCGTAAAATAGTTTGCAGAACCATTTTTATAGTTTATTTCCACAGGATTATTAAATTGATCTCGAATATCATCATACACCAGAATGCTGCCACTGTCAGCAGGACATGAATCATCACCATAATACCGCTCTTGTACATTAATGGATACATGGTGTGGGGTGTTTTTTTCTAAATAATGATAGGGTTCGTTTGACTCACATTCCTCCCAGACAGGAAAATTATTGTCAATGGAAATTTCAATTGGTGAGCGGTAATTAAAATCCAATGTAATATTTTGAGACAGGTCTATTGGAATGGTCCCATATTGCTGTGTAAAATAACTGGAGATAGCAGGGTCTAGGTTCTCACCATCCCTGCTGACACTTATATGGTACGGTAAGGGTAATAAATCTACACTGTATTCCCCATCCTGAGTCTCTACCTGCTGATCTTCCAAGCAATCATTCAATGACAAAATATTGATTACCGATTCCCCGATATTTGCATCACAGGTGCCACCAGTCACTTTGCCACTGACCCTATAAGATAAATCAACCTCAAATTCTCCGGGTATCAAGATTGGTTCAGAAATTTCATTGACGGCATAAGTATATTTATTAAAATAATTATTTTTAAATTCGTATTCTGCTACCGTACGTATGCCATCATCATTCCAGTCATTAAATTCTTCTCCGGCAAAACAATACAGACCGGTGGTGGGTTCCGGGGCATCATAAACACCATTTCCGTTGCTGTCAGTAAAAGTATCATTACTATCATAAAGGCCATTACTGTTCCCATCGGTAAAGGGTTCAGCATAGTCATATTCACCGTTGGGTTCAAATCCAGAGGGCTTATCTGTGAAAGGTTCGCCTTCATCGTAATTTCCATTTTCATTGGTGTCCGTAAATTCTTCCCCTTCATCATATGTATTGTTATAAACTGGAGATGTGGGCAGGTCTTCAAATGGTTCACCTTCATTGAACTGACCGTTATTATTTATATCATAATAAAATTCTGCATCATCCCAGGTACCGTTGGAATTAACATCATTAAAATCTTCAGGAGCCTCATAAGATCCACTGCCATTTTCGTCATTATATTCCCCGTCGCCCACTACATCCTGCACATTATTTCCATTCAAATCAATGAAAAGTTCATCTGCATCGCATTGCAGATTATTATTAATGTCTGAATAAGGAATGGGAGGGTCATAAATACCGTTTTGATTTTCGTCAGTATAAGATTCAGTGACCTCAAGGCCCATAGCCAGTTTTATATTATCAGATGACATGGGAGAATATTCAATGCTAAACCGGCCGTTTTCATCTGTATAAACAGGGGGATTTAAATAAGTCCAACCAGTGGAATCGGTGCCGTGGAGGACGCTGGCTCCCACAATGGGGCAGCTTGTCCCTTTAAAGTACGCATCACCAGTAACATTTAATACAGCAATATCGGTAAAGTCCACTTCATCCACAACTGTATTATTGGCATTAAGGGTGACAGTTCTCTGTACTGGTGAAAATTCATGATGCTCACCTTCAGGGATGATGTTAAAGGAGGTACCGTCTCCATAGTAAATCCCGGAAATACTGTAATTTCCGTAATTATCGGTAATCCCTGCATTAGCGGCAGGGGCATTATAATCAGACCACACTGCCCCGCCATCTTCAAAATCCACCCAGAAATCAAAGCTGGCGCTGCGGTTATAAGATTTGGTGCCTGAGCCTTCGTTAAATTGATAATAGGCTACCAATCCTGGCTCATCACCTGAAATGGATATGTCCCAAAAGCTGGAAATTTCAAGCTCTGTTCGTGCAACATTCCAAATGCGGACTTCATCCATACGACCACTGAAAAATCCGGACTCCCCTTGTTGGCTGCCTAAATAGAGATCATCATTAGCAAAATTTCCAGCAGATAGTTCATTGAAATTGCAAAGAGTTTCGACCCCTTCCTCATCGTTTAAAAATAAACTTAATGTACTTTCAGCACCGGAAAAAACTAAAGCTGTATAATTCCAGTCACCTGGAGTAATTGACTGAGCAGACATTAGGGATTGGGCAGAATTATCACTCCCATAGACGGTTGCCTTTACTTTATTATCTTCTATTTCCAGCATATATTGCCCACTGTTGCCATCACTTTTAGCAATCAAATTACCAGAATTGGAATTGGATTTGAACCAGAGTTCCAAGGTAAGGCTGTTCTGGGGTTTGAGACTGGGATTATCTTGAATTTGGGCGAAGCTTTGTATTTGATTGTCAAATTTTAAGGATTTGCCTAAATTGGGAGAAATCTTGACTTTTATGCCGGGGACGGGATTATTGGTGGGGGTTTTCACCAGGCCATTCACTGTTCCGTTGGGGGTAATAAAACCAATATCTTCCCCTAATTCACTGAAAGCATTCTCAGGGTTTATACCAAAACTGTTTTTAGATTTCACCTGATAATTATAAAAAGTTCCCGGTGTTACCTCAAAATCCGGAGCAGCCCCCTCATGTGTGGCTGCAAATTGAGATGTTTCATCTATAAAGCCATATACTCCCAATTGCTGTCCGTCTTTGTAGAGCCAATAAATGTCATTACCGGCATTATTATTCCCAGCATTATTACCCGTTTCACTATAGTCAAAGTATGCCTGTGCTCCGGTGATCAAATCAGCGTCACCGGAAAAATTCGCCCGGTTATAGGAGGGTGGACTCAAGACATCCTGCTTCCAGGTGATTTCAACTTTATTGGGGTAACTGGCTTTGGAGGCATGTACAACCGGCGCATCCGGCTCCTGGAGGTAGAAAGAGTAGAACCCCAGTTGAGCGCTATAGTTTGCACTGGCAGTATTACCAGCCAGTGGCAGACCTGCCACTATAGTTGCCGTCATGGAGGAGTCGCTGTTATAGACCTGACCTCCACCACCGCGCAGGTCAATGTGATTGCTGACGGACTTTACTTCCTGAGCTAATCCCGCAGCCAAAAAGATAATAACCAATAATGCTATCAGAAAATTCTTCATTCTACTTACCTCAATTTATTATGTGCAGCAATTTAATAATTCCCTGTAAATACTTACCTGCTCTCCAGGGCAGAAAGACGGGCTTCCAAGGCATTAATCCGTTCTTCCTGAGAGTCAATAACTGCCTGCTGCTCTTTGATGGCTTGAATTGCCAGTACTCCAAAACCGCTGTAGGTCAACCCCAAATACCCATCATTTTCTTTAACTAATTCAGGGAATAATGCTTCCACTTCCTGGGCAATAAAACCTATTTTTTTCTTATCATTTTCTGCCTGTTTTTTCATATGGTAGGATGCAGGATTTAACTGCAATACTTTCTCAAGGGTGTTGCTTAGAGAGTGAATATTTTTTTTTACCTTCTATCACTACCGCTTGATGTTTGGCCATCATTATAATTTATCACCAGCCAGCCACCCCCACCGCTGGACGCATTATAAATCATATAGTCCTCATCACTGGATTCGTTTCTAATCCCATGTAACCAATTATCCGCACCGGCAGCGGAATTTGCAGGTAGCTGCATTTTAAATCCATAGGACCATGAACCGTCCCCAACGGGGTCGGTCATAACATGTAGTGGCCGTGTAGGGCTAGCCGTGCCAATACCCACATCGCCTGTAAAGTTGGCGTTTCCAGAAACAGTGAGGGGGTTGCTGGGGGTGCCCGTGCCAATCCCCACGTTGCCTGAATTTCTGCTTATTGCCAGTGCAACATCTCCAGAATCACTATTATAATGATTCTTAATTGCAAAAGTATTACCTGGCAAACCTATACCATTTGCATTATTCGCTCCTGAATAAGCAACACTGAACCCATATCCATTTCCTGTTCCTGATGCAGCATATTCTTTAAAAAATATTCTGCCACCACCATTATCACTTGACCCTGCACCGGAAAGTAATATACCTTCCTCATTATTTGTGCTGGAAATGTGCAGTTGAGCATCTGGATTAGGTGTCCCAATTCCTACATTTCCATTTGCAGTGATTCTCAATTTTTCAGAATTATTCGTTCCAAAATAAATATCTTTATTTTCAAAGTTCCATATTTTGCCAGAACCTGATGAGTATGCTCCAATTTCAAATCCATCTGATGAAGTAGTCCCGGTAGAATCATTAATGAATTGAGCGTAAGCACTGCCATTGGTATAAATCACTAATTCTTCCCCAGGGCTTGTATTCCCAATCCCCACCCTACCGGCAAAATAAGCTGTGGGTGAAGCAGACGCAGAAGCTCTGTTTTTTAACCAGAAATCTACTAATGCATTTTCATCCTGAACATAAAACGGGTAAACCACCTTACCGTCATCATTGTTGTATTTGGAAATGAATAATTTATAAGTCCCGGTTGCGGAGCCTAGATTAGCCCCAGTATTGGAAGTACCCTCAAGAAATAACTGCTTATCATCATCCGAACCACCGCCAATGGTGACATTACCCGATGAAGGAATGGAATTAGTGCCTGCTGCAACCTGCATCTGGTCAATTGTATTTAAATGCAGGCGTAGGCGGGGTTCCATTTCAATATCAGTGCCAATCTGTAAGGAGAGCCACAACCCAGTACTATTTTGATCGCCTGTAGTACCTAAACTGCTGCCTACTTCTAAAGCAGTGGTATAGACACCGTTTACTACCTCTACAGTTGTGTTCGCAGGGGATGTCCAGAGTACTGTTCCACCGGATTCCGCATCGTAAATTCGAAAGGTAATTTCATAGGTACCGTCAGGTACCGCCCGATTATTGGCATCCCGCAGAATACCTTGGGTATTGATGACCTGGGCAAATACTGTGCCGGTTAAAATGGTGAATAATATGATTAATTGAAGTGAGCGCTTCATTATTTCTTCTCCTGTTTTTGATGTATTAATTTGTGTTTCCATTCAAATCTTTCAAATTTAACTAAAGAGAGTATTCCATATTCAACGAGAGGGATAATCATTTCTCCTCGAAAATCATTCGTTTTTCTAAAGTGGAAAACCACTCCTCCTATGGGATAGGTATGTCTATCCTCCGGGAAAAATTTAGAACTATTTCAACACCCATGTCACCCCAACAAAACCCCAACAGATGAAAAAAGTGACACCAATCACAAAAAGGAGTTAAACGACTTTCTTTAGAGAAGAAAATTCATATTTTATACAAATTTCAACCACAATAATTAATGAAACTACCGTAACAAAGGAAATTGATTATCTATTGTTGGTGAAAATTAACGTAACAGCGAAGTTTGACATCTTCCCATTCGGTAAACTCAGGCAAAGCCCTAATTTCCTACTCTGCCACTTTGAGAAACAAAGAGTCTCATTCCACTTATTACCACGAATGGACACGCCTGCCTGCCTGCAACTTCCATGGGCAGGCTGACCCTCCCGGTTAACCAGAAGCGGGCAGGCAAGCAGGTGAAGGTAAAACAGCATTAAACAAAAATAATCTTTTATTTCCACTTTATAATGTATTAACTTTGTAATTACTTATTAGAGGTAAATAATATGGAAATATCTATTATAAAAATTGGAAACTCAAAGGGCTTGAGACTCAGCAAGACTTTGCTTGAAAAATACAACATTAAAGATAAGGTTGAATTAATTCTTGAAAAAGGATATTTGATATTAAAACCTATTTCAAATCCACGAAAAGGTTGGGAAAAAGCATTTAAAGCAATGAATGAAAATGGAGACGACCAACTCTTATTCAACGATGTATTTGAAAATGAAAATATAGAAGAATGGATTTAAATCAATATCAAATTGTTTTGGTAAATCTTGAACCAACAATTGGAAGTGAAATAAAAAAGACCAGACCCTGTGTCATTATCTCCCCGAACGAAATGAATAAATATCTACGAACCATTATAGTTGCCCCTATGACAACTACATCCAAAAAGTATCCCACAAGAATTGAAGTAAAACACGATAACAAAATCGGCTGGATTGTAATTGACCAAATTAGAACTATTGATATACGGAGAATCATTAAAAATTTAGGGAGACTTACCCAGCCTGAAATAAAAGAACTGAAATCTGTAATGAAGGAAACATTTGTGGATTAGAGCTCAAAATGAAAAATGAATAATTAAAAGTGAAAAATGCGTACCTGCCGTAGCATCAGCCCCAGGCATTAAGAGTTAATAATTAGGAGAATTCCCCGCAGTATATAAGAGAACCAAGAGAAGGAAGGCGTGAGGAGGGGTAATTCTCAGAGTCTCGAATTTCGAATTGCAAATATCCATTAGTGAATAGCAGATTTCAAAACAGAACTGTCACTCTGAGAAACGAAGAGTCTCAATTTTTTTAAAGCTGCGTATGACCTGCTTACTTCCGATTAGCCGGGCAGGCATGTAGCTGAGAACTACAAATTAGAAATGAACGTCACCAAGTTGGCATCTTTGGGGACATTTAGTTTCTTTCGTAGGCGACGGCGGTATTCTTCAATGGTACCCAAAGTGAGCTGGGTTATGGAAGCAATTTCTTTTGAACGCAAATTCAGTTTTAACAAAGCACACAGTTTCCGATCACCTGGTGTGAGATCAGGATACGCCTCGGATAATTTATCAAAAAAATCTCCATGGACTTCCTCAAACCACAGCTCAAATTCTTTCCACTCATCCCGGGTTTCCAAATAAGAATTAATTGTATTGATCAGCTTATCTACATTCCCCTGGACCTCAGACTCTCCCTTACTTTTTACCATTTTCAAT
Organism: uncultured bacterium; assembly: GCA_964551815.1. Taxonomy (GTDB): domain Bacteria; phylum Fidelibacterota; class Marinisomatia; order SCGC-AAA003-L08; family D37C17; genus D37C17. Next base: position 9,051 of record CAZKEL010000007.1, on the reverse strand, counting down.
TCGTCCAGGATTTTCACGGTAAATTCTCTGTTTTGCGCCATGGTCATGGCTTTGGTGGTGAGTTCCCGTTTTTTCTGATTAATCTCCATATTGAGTTGTTGCTGCTCCTGTTCATGCAGTTGAGCCTGCTGATCCTGAACTTTTTTTGACATCCGCTTTATGTATAAATAGCGGTGGATCAATCCATAAATAATAATTACCAATAGAAGGGCAACTGCTATGAGTGCATTTCGCTGTAAATTTTTTAAGGATACTTCCGATTGAACTATCGCTAATTCTTCTCTCCTTCGTTCTGCTTCTCTTGAAATTTCCATGCGGGTGATTGCTTTGGTAATTTCTGATCGTTTTACCAGATCCTTCACGGTGAGGTGACGATTTAATGCTTCCAGCGCATCTTCAGGTTTATTCATCATTGTAAATATCTGACTGATTGTTTTAAAGGCTTCTGCTTCCTCTTCTATTAAATGATGGAAATTTGCAATTTCAGCTGCTTTTTGTGCAGCTTCCAGAGCGGAATTGATCTGTGACTGTTTCCGGTAAATTTGGGCAATTGTAAGATATAAACCCGGCAGATTTGGCTGATCATCCCATTCTATGGCTTTTTTATAATTATCCAATGCCTGTTCTGCATCACCTTTGATTTCATAAAGACTGGCAATATTTTGATACGAACGAGCTACATTATCCGTGGACTGTACTTCTATTGCCATGGTGAGTCCCAAACCAAAATACTCCATAGCTTTGGTTACATCTCCAATATTCAGGTACCCTTTTCCCAATTGATTGTAGGAATAGGATAATTCGAAAGTGGGATTGCGTCCTTTCCTCAGTTCCACTGCATTCATATAAAAATTGAGGGCGTTGTCAAATTGTTTTCGCTCATCTGAAACCATAGCCATATTATTAAAGGAAAGGGCCATCCCGTTAGAGTCCTGGATTTCAGTAAAAATATGTAAAGCCCTGTTATACTGTTCTAAAGCTAAATCGTATATCTCCTGCTTAAAGTAGGCATTACCAATGCTGATAAAATTCCAGGCTTCAAGATCTTTCTTTTTCAGGGAATGAAAAATTTTAGCCGCTTCAGCATAATGATTTAATGCCAGATTATACAATCCCTGCCGCCAAAAGGTGACGCCAACCTGGTTGTGAGCTTTCGCCAAATCTAATTCACCCTCAAACTTTCTGCCTAATTCTAATGATTTCAGGCCCCAATCTAAGGCTTGGTTCAGATCGGTACGATTGTACAGTTTTGTCAGGCTCACCATTTTATTCAGTGTCACCAGATCACGGCGGCCATCACCAAGTCTTTTCAAGACCACCTGTTCTAAACTGTCAATGGTTTCCTCGGATATAAGAAGAGATAAAGAGAAAACAACTGTTGCAATTTTTGCCATACATTGCATATAAAAATTTAATCTAAGATGATAATGGAATTACCATGAAAAGATTTTACACCACTGGAAAAGTATATTATTTAACTTTGTAAATTGTAACATTGACTTTCAAATTTCAAAGATATATGACAAATTTAGAATAAATGGAAGAATGTAAACTAAATTCATGATAATTATAAAAATAGTCTTATAACTTATGCATTTATCTTTGTATTTTATCCCCTATGACAGGTAATATACAAAGTTATATTCCTCGGAAATTAGAATCTGATTTGCAGTTTTCTATTCAGAATTTTCCTGTAACCGGGCTGTTAGGTCCCAGGCAATGTGGCAAATCTACAGTGGCATTAGAGATATTGAAAAATTTAACAGATACGGTTTTCCTGGATTTGGAACGGCCTGGTGATTTCAGAAAACTGGAGGAGGCAGAACTGTTTTTTGATAATAATCTGGAGAAACTTGTTTGTATTGATGAAGTGCAATTAGGAAATAATCTGTTTCCAATCATGCGGGTATCTGTTGACAAATACAGAAAACCGGGAAGACTTTTAATTCTCGGTTCTGGTTCTCAGGAACTTATTCGGAAGAGTTCTGAAACCTTAGCAGGCAGAATAAGCTACCTTGAATTATCACCCTTTACTATCGATGAATTAATTGCGAATGATGACAAATTTACAAATGAAATATCCTCCATTTGGTGGCGGGGTGGATTTCCGGATTCTATTTTAGCTAATTCTTCCAGGATATCTCAACAATGGAGGGAAAATTTCATAAAAACATTCCTTGAAAGGGATATCCCCCAATTTGGGTTTAGAATTTCTGCAATGCGGATGCATAGATTTTGGACTATGTTGGCTCATTATCATGGTGCGCTCTTCAATGCTTCAAAAATCAGTCAATCATTAGGCGTTAAGTACACTTCGGTTCAGCATTATGTGGATATTTTAGAACAAACCTTTATGCTGAGAGTCCTTCGACCTTTAATTGTAAACACCAGGAAACGACTGATTAAATCCCCGAAAGTGTATATAAGAGATTCTGGTATTCTGCACACCCTATTAGAAATCGGAGATCTCAATTCCCTGATGGGTCACCCGGTTGCGGGAGCATCCTGGGAGGGATTTTGTATTGAACAAATTGTTAACATACTTCCTAAATGGCGAGCAGGATTTTACCGAACTTCCTCAGGGGAAGAAATAGATCTGGTTTTGGAAAAAGGATTGCAAAGACTTACCTTTGAAATAAAATTATCTACATCCCCCACCCTTTCCAAAGGATACCCTGAAACGATAAAACTGCTTAATCCGGAAAAATCCTGGCTGGTTGCACCCATTAAAGACTCCTGGAAATTACGGAATGGAACAACTGTTATTTCAATTACCGAGCTTATTAAGGAGTTAGAGGAATTTAAATAATACTTATTTTGCGCTAATAAACCCATTTAATGAGATAAATTGTTCTGCATAAATTTATACCCATATTCTAAGTAAAAAATGCCAAAATTCTACCTCACCACTCCTTTATATTATGTAAACGATAAACCTCATATCGGACATGCTTATACCACCATATTAGCAGATGTTCTCTGTCGATTTCACAAGAATTCTGGCGAAGAGGTCTTTTTACTCACCGGAACTGATGAACATGGACAAAAGGTTCAGGAAGCTGCCAAAAAACGCCAAGTCTCCCCTCAAACCCATGTGGATGAATATGTGCTACGCTTTCAAAAATTATGGGAAAAACTGAACATCAATTATACGGATTTTATCCGCACCACTGAAAAACGGCATACAGACAGAGTTGCAGATCTTCTCAATACCCTCTATGAAAAAGGGGAAATCTATGCAGATGAATATGAAGGTCTCTACTCCGTATCTGAAGAACGCTTTGTAACGGAGAAAGAAGTGGAGGAAGGCGACTTTAGACAAATTAAAAAACTTAAGGAGAAGAATTATTTTTTCAAAATGTCAAAGTATCAGTCCGCTTTGATCAAACATATTGAACAGCACCCAGACTTTATAAGACCAGAGTCGCGTAGAAACGAGGTGCTGGGCTTTTTGCGTAAGCCTCTGAATGATCTTTGTATTTCCAGACCTAAATCTCGCTTGAACTGGGGTATTGAAATCCCCTTTGACACTGACTATGTCACCTATGTGTGGTTTGATGCTCTCCTCAATTACATCACTGCCATCGGCTGGGGAAGTGACGATTCACAATTTAACCAGTACTGGCCTGCCAATTACCATCTCATTGGTAAAGATATCCTCACCACTCACGCAGTTTATTGGCCCACCATGCTTCTGGCGGCAGGGCTTCCCCTCCCTAAAACCATTTTTGCCCATGGCTGGTGGATGAGCGATAAAAGTAAAATGAGCAAATCCATTGGGAATGTAGTTGATCCCCTTGACCTTATTGATGCCTATGGTGTGGATTCTGTACGTTTCTTTCTCATGCGGGATATGGTGTTGGGGATGGATGCCAATTTTTCTATGGATGCTTTTATCAAACGCTATAATGCAGATCTTGCCAATGATTTCGGTAATCTTGTGAATCGGGTTACCATGCTTATTCAAAAATATTTCGATGGAAAAATACCCCCGGGCGGCAAGTATGATAAATATGATCTGGGACTTCTGGAAATGGCAAAGACTAAGCCAGGGGAAGTTAAAAAGAACTTTTCACAAATGAAAATTCATGATGCTCTGGAAAACACCATGTCAATGCTTCGAAAAATCAACGCCTATTTGGAAACCAAAGCCCCCTGGAAATCCATCAAAGAAGATGATTCTGATAAAGGCTCTGCCGCTACCACATTGGCAATTGCTGCAGACATTTTGCGGATAGGCTCACAGCTGTTGCAGCCAGTCATGCCCGGTAAAACGATGACAATATTGAAAATTCTTGGAGCAGAAAACCTACCCCTTTCAAATACTTCCGTAGGTTTACTCAAAGCAGGTACAAAATTAGGGGATGGAAAATCACCCTTTCCACGTATTCAGGTTTCATGACTCTCATTGATACTCACGCACATATCTATTATGATGATTATGCAGAAAAAATAGAAGATGTCATCCAAAGGGCTGCTGATAAGGGTGTAGAAAAAATCATCACCGTTGGGGTGGATTTAAATACTTCTGAAGAATGTATAAAACTGGCAGAGCAGTTTAAGGCAGTCTTTGCAACCTGCGGAATACACCCTCATGAAGCGAATAAAGCCCCAAAGGGATACCTCTACGAATTGGAAGAATTTACTCAACACCCAAAAGTTGTGGCTGTGGGAGAAATGGGACTGGATTACCATTATGACTTCAGTGATAGAAAAACCCAAAGGAGGGTGTACCAGGATCAGTTGGAAATGGCAAAATCATTAGAATTGCCAGCGGTTGTGCACTGCCGGGAATCAGATGAAGATGTTCTCGCAGGAATCCAGGAATCGGGCTGTGAATCAGGGGTGATCCATTGTTTTGCAAGTGGACTGGAATTTGCACAATCAATCATTCAAACTGGCTTTCATATTTCCTTTACCGGTATGATTACCTTTGTAAGAGAGTTAGAAGAAGTGGTGAAAGAGATACCATTAGATAAAATGATGGTAGAAACGGATTCCCCCTACCTTTCTCCCCTGCCCTTTCGCGGGAAGAAAAATGAACCCTCCCGGGTTATGCATGTAGCGGAAAAAATTGCTGAAATAAAAGGGACTGATTTGTCAGAGGTTGCAGAAGTCACTACACAAACAGCTCACGCACTTTTTCAAAAGTTAAATTCTAAAGATTAAACACAAACAGCTAACCGCTTTTTACCCATTAGGCTAATTAAAAGGAGACAGGAAGCTCCTACGACCCCACCTGAAATTAATCCTTTGTCAATCAATATTTATTATTCGAACTTCATCCTTCGATACTTATCAATCCTCCATCTACACTAAGGTTACGATGGATAAATAGCCTTAGCATAGATGGGCAAGCCAATGACAATTGACAAATGACAAATCTACACATATTAAAATAGTTGTTCCTTCTGCATAAAACCCCCTAAATTCTGCTCAATTTAAATTTGGAGGGGTCTCTCTTAAAAAATGCAGTTTTATCAAACATGGGTGAATAGGTTTTATCATTTTCAAAATTCTTTGAAATCAATTACCCTTTCTCCCATCTACGCAAGCTACGATGGGCAAGCCTTTTTCCCTGCCTGCGCCGTGGCTCCCGCCTGCACTTTGCGAGCGGGCAGGACGGCAGGCAGGCTGTTTCCTTTCTCCCATCTACGCAAACTACGATGGGCAAGCCTTTTTCCCCGCCTGCGCCGTGGCTACGGCAGGCAGGCCGTTTCCTTTCTCCTGTTTTCCTTTATCTACTCACAAGATATTCTTGGCGATGTAAACCAGGATGGCTCGGTGGATATTTTAGACATTGTGCGTACCGTTAATATTGTGTTAGAAGTACCTCCTGAACCTTCAGAATATGAGCTTTGGGCAGCAGATGTAAATGCTGATGCAGATATAAATATTTTAGATGTAGTTGTTGAAGTAGAATTTGTTTTAGGCGGTCTGCAATTAAATTGTATGGAAGAAAATGAGCATTTAAAGCCTTGCCTTGATAACCTCACCAATTGCTGTTACCCTAACACCAGCCATGAGTTTGAATGGGATTTTGAATTGATGGGTGATACATATTACAGTAATATTAATGATATAGAAGTCGTATCACCGGAAAATATTTGGATCGTAGGTAGATTTCAAATACCAGATACCACTCAGTGGGATGGAAAATGTTTCTATAATGCCATGCATTGGGATGGTGAAATTTGGACACCCGTACAAATATATTACCAGCCTATCGAATGTGCTGGCACTCAAATCCATTCAATAGAATATATTAACGAAGATGATATTTGGACGACACATGGTTCCCCCTATCATTGGGATGGGGCTGAATGGACTTCATACCATTTTTGGAATATGGGTGTATTCCCAGAGGGAGATGATACCTCCAATGTACAGTATATTTATTCAAGTTCACCAGACAATGTGTATTTTGCAGGTAATAGCGGGGCTATTGTCCATTATAACGGCTCAGAGTTTGTCAAGCAGGAAACGGGAACAAATGTAAATTTATGGGATATTGCCGGCACACCGGATGGTGAACACATTTTCGCCTGTGGCATGGAATACATCGGAGTAAGTCATACGGTAATACTGGAGTTTGAAAATGGTGAATGGAATGTAATTTATTATCAGGATGACTTAATCCCAAACAGCGAAGATGGGAATTATGGCTGGGTTGCTTATGTTTCTGTATTTGGTGATTATGCCTATTTTACCAGTAATAACGGTATTTTGAAATACAACTATATTACCAAAGAAATGTCTTATCTAATAGAAGAAGAAAATCCCAACCAAGATGTACATTTTGGGATTATAGTTGCTCATCCCAATAATATTATTACTACAACCAGTAATGCAGATATTTATCATTTCAATGGAATAGATTGGACTTTACAATCAACAGTGAATTTGCCCCAGACTTCCTATATCAAGGGATGGGATTATTCCGGTAATATTCTTAGTTTAGGAGGACATTTTAATAGCTATCAGCATTCTCTATTTATAAAGGGTATCCATCTGGAAGATTAGTTTATAAATATAGGGATGCAAGAAATGAAATATCATAAATTAATAATCTTTAATTTAATAATGTTGGGTATAGTATTTACTCAAAAACCACACTGTGGTACCACCATGCCAGATTACAATTTCTGGCTGGATTATATGACGGAGGATGAATTAAACTCACTTGAAAAGGTTGAATTGAGAGCATCAATACCTCTGGATATTTACATAGTTTATGATTCATCCATTGACTATTTGGGGTTGTCTTTAGATAGCGTCTTTACCTCACTCAATGATGCTCAGTATTTACTTGATTTAAACGAAGTTGGAATTGAACTGGAGTATAATGAACAATCTATTCGATATATTAATAATGCAGATCATCCTCAGTATTATTTTTACCCCCTCCAAGGCGGGGATATTGTTGACTTAACAGGGTTGCTTATTGATAATGCAAAATTAAAAATTATATTTACAGATTTTGGTGAATCTGTTCCAGCCATATGTGGAGGCTCTCTTGGAGTATTATCAAACCTAATTTTTATTAATAATAAATGTACATTGAACAATTCAACTCTGGTTCATGAAATTGGCCATAATTATGGACTTTTTCATACGCATGAAAATAACTATGTTGAGAACGTCCCGAGAAATGGGGATCATGTTTGTTTTAATTGTAACATAAGTGGTGATTATTTATGTGATACCAATGCTGACCCGGGGCTTTATTCAGAAGAATATCCGGATGAATATAATGAAGACGAAATGAATGTAAATAGTGGGTGTGTATATTTTGGAGAAGAAACTAATGAGTGTTTTCCATATTCTTTCAATTATGAAGATGTTGATACCCGTAACATAATGTCCTATTCCTATTCATCTTGCCGAGACCATTTCACTGATAGTCAAGTGGCCATAATGCAGTTTTTTGCAGGTATAAATGACATTCCCAACGAAATTATTGATGTGGAGTTTAAAAATAGAATAAATGGGGAACCGGATTCAAATTTAGGGGGATTATTAAAAGTATATAATGAGGATGTTGAGTATGTAGTTGAGTCAGGGGAAGATATTCCTCTTATAGTCGGTAATCAGATTAATGTATTTACAATGGGAATTGATGCGAATGAGGTTAAACGGTTTCACCTTCAATGGAATGGTAATCTCGCGAACTATAAAAGAAACTTATTAAATTTTGAAGTTTTTAATATTTTTACTAATGTAGGCCTAAATGCAGATTATGAAGAAAAGATTTCCTTTACATTCCAATCTGAACCTCAAATTCCTAACGCATATAAATTCATTCGTGACCCGTGGTGGTACGATGATGAAAGTGACGAGCAGCCCAATATTCTAAAACCACTTTTTGATTTTGGAGAAACAAATTCATATTCTGTGTTTGCTAAAATTAATTATGAATTTTCTGATGATAAGCCTATTTATTCAACTAAAGTTCCTAAATATATAGTAAATCATAATGAAATATATGAATTTGATACGTGGACGGGAGAATTAGTTATATTTAATGATGGAGATTCATCAGATGAGCTGGAAACAGAAATAGTTTTTACAAATGATAATGCAGAACTTATTGCCAATTATTCTTTGTTAAATATTTCGCCGAATTTTACGCTTAAAATCAATACAGATGAGTTATTTGTAATCACAGAAAATTCTTACCTAAATTTCCCTGAGGGTTTTAAGATTATTGTCGATGGAGGTACCATTGTTTCAGAAGAGGGTGTCACCATGACCTCAACATCTGGCTGGCAGGGCATCAAAGTTCGTGAAAATAGTAAGATTTATATGTCCTCAACTACTATTAGCAATGCTGAATCTATAGAACTTTGGTACCAGACAGATGAAACCACCATTTCAAACTGTACATTTGAAAATACCGGATATGTTATTTCCGTAGAAGGCAGTCCTCATTTCATTAATTGCACTTTTAAAAACAATCAAGTCGGTTTAGTTACCGTATCTATGTCCCACCCTGTTACGATTCCCAAAATTGAAAACTGCATATTTGAGAATAATGAAATTGCAGGTATG
>CAZKEL010000006.1:0-53774 GCA_964551815.1 uncultured bacterium | reverse complement strand
GAAACAAAGGATTCTGAAGAAACTTCTAAGAATAAATCAGAAATTGTTGAAAAATCATTACAGGACACAATAAATGATTATCTTGAATATCGCATTTGTATGGTTAAACCATCCACCCTAAAAAGAGATAAGAGTGCATTGAATCAGTTGAGAAGATTTGTTGGTTCAAGCAAAGCAGTTGAAGAATTATCTTATAAGGATATTGAGGGTGCTAATGGATTGATTCAACACCTACGAAACAAAGGATGTTCAGATGTTGGGATTAATACATCATTGCGTCATATCCGAACCTATGTGAATTGGTTGTTTGAAAAAGAAAAACTTATACCAGAGCCTATTAGATTTAAAGAATTAAAGAAGGGTGTGCAGTTGTATCATTATTTCAATGAATCAGAAACAAATCAAATATATCATTATATTTATGAGCATATGGATTCATCCTATTTAAGATATTTTCATTTTTATAATCAAACAGGAATGCGTCCAACAGAACCATTCATTGGTGAGTTAGTTGGTGATTGGTATCTAATCAGCGGTGAGGTGAGGAAGAATGGAATACCAATGCAGATGCAGTTAAATGATGAATTGAAATCAATACTGTTGGAGATGCAATCATTGAGAGACACTAAACTACATTGCAAGGATGCTAATGTTCGTGTGGTTGATATACTTGAAAGAAATATAATGAGGATAGTAAGGGCATTAGAATTTACAGGTAAGAAATTAACCTTGTATTCGTTTCGTCATAGTTATGCGATACGCAGGATTACAATCACAGGTAGCATTCACGATGTGATGAGAGAAATGGGACATAGTAATACTCAAACCACAATGCAGTACTTGAGATTCCCAGAGCAAAGAAGATTAGATGATTTCCCAAGCCTAAAACAATACATTGAGAATCGCCAGAATATGCAAAAAAGTGGGAGTATGGTAACTAAAAGTATGGTAACTGAATATTCTAATCTTCCTAAATTAGAAGGCTCTATTAGTGGTTAATAGAGAAGAATTTGTATGGATGCCGAGATGGTGAAATTGGTAGACACAAGGGACTTAAAATCCCTCGGTACTCAGTACTGTGAGAGTTCGAGTCTCTCTCTCGGCACTTCTACGCTGCGCTACGAAGTGCAGGCACTTTTCTTTGTAACAAACATTCGTAACGGAGTGTAAATGGACTTGTCCTTCGTAACGCAGTGTAGAAGGATCTCTCTCGGCACATTAGAAATAATCTCATCAAGAAAATAATCTCAACCTTCCCTTTCCCCATTCTCCACCCGTTTATAGATAAACAGCAGAAACAGGAAAATATGAAAAATGAGAAATACTACCGGGGGCTTATGATTAAAAGCGTAAGGCAGAATATTTACCAACAGAAATACACCCCATTTGATTTGATAGACGGATAATATCCGTCCTTCCAATTCCGGGTAGGACTCCAAAATAGTAGAAAATACCCAGGTCTTATACATGAGAATCACCCCTATTCCCGCCAAGACATGATTTATAGACAGCAATATTAACCCGAAGTTGTTCATTCCCAATACACGCTCATCCAGATTGGAAAAAATTGAAAAACTTTTACTGAACATACTCACTACTACCAGAACAAGCATGATAAAGGATATCCCTAAATCAATTTTCAGCAGAGTTTTGGTCTTCATTATTTGGCTCCTTGTTTGATGGATAAATTACAGATAATGAAAGAAACCTTCTCACTCCAATTTCACAGGTTTCCTATATTATCCCCTTCAAATCAAGGGAATAAGGATGCAAAATATACATGTGGATTTCTGGGGAGTTCGCGGCTCTGTGCCAAGTCCGGGACCCAAGACCAATAAATATGGGGGAAATACTTCCTGCGTTTCAGTTACCGTAGAAAATAAGATATTAATTTTAGATGCAGGAACGGGAATCCGCAATCTTGGTGCCTCCATCATCACTGAGCCGGATATTGAAATCTTTGTCATTATCACCCACTCCCATTGGGATCATATTCAGGGCTTCCCTTTTTTCACCCCTATTTATCAACCCAACAGGCCCGTATATATGTTTCCCACCCTGCATAAGAAAAATGTGGTGCTTTCTTCACTCATAGACCAGATGGATGGAGCACATTTCCCTGTTACACCAGACCAGGTACCTGCCAATTTTACCTTTATTTCAGAAAATCCCCTTGAGTTTTTAGCGGATAATGGTTTCAACATCACTCTGGTCCCTATGAACCATCCCGGTGGAGCTTACGGCTATAAAATTAAAGCTGAGGATAAAACCATCTGTTATTTTACAGATAATGAAATTGATCCTCCCTACCCTAAATCCATCGAATTTGATGACTTGGTGAAGGAATGCAAAGGGGCTGATATCCTCATTCATGATGCCCAGTATATTGAGGAGGATATGCCTCTGAAACATGGCTGGGGGCATTCTCTTATCAACCAGGTTACTGACCTGGGGCATAAAGCACAGGTGAAAAATCTGGTGTATTTTCATCATGACCCGGAACGCTCTGATGATGACATTGATGCAGAATTTGAAAATGCCCGCTATGAATTTCGAAAGCGGGAATCTTCTGTAATTCCCTTCTTCGCATCAGAAGGGTTAAGAATTTCTCTTTAATCAACACCAAATAGGAAGGCTATGAAAAATTTACTCTTAATTCTAATCTCAATTTCTTTCTGCATCGGTTCTGAAAAAGCGAATACAGCAGCACCAGCTTACAGCTACCAAGGGGGTTGGCCTGTAAACCCAAATTCTGATCAAATTGAAGATCCGGGATTTGATCAGCCCTGCCCCGGGGGGATGGGTTGTGACTGTCTCTCAGATAGGGATTGTCTCAATCAAAACTGCCGAGCACATCCAAAGGGTAATTTCTGTGTACCCAAACCTGGTGATGTGGTACCCCGCTTTGAAGCCATTGACCAGTTTGGTGAATCAGTAGATCTCTATGAATTCGCCCACCAGGGAAAAATAACTATTCTGGAAATTTCAGCAGCCTGGTGTGGAGCGTGTAAAGACTTATCAGCTTGGCTGACCACAGGAGATGAGGCGATTAAAAGCCGCCCCTGGTGGAAAGATAAATACTCTCCCATTCGTGACATGATACTAAACGGTGAAGTTCAAATGGTAAATTTCATCTATGACAGCGAGGTTAAAAAAGTTACCGCCACGCCGGATGATGTCCGTAAATGGTATGAAACCTATCCTGACCCCCATGTTCCTGTTTTAGCAGATGAATATAAGTTTGTACACTCATGGATAAAGCCTACGGGACTTCCCTGTATTTTTCTGATAGATGAGAATATGAAACTCATTAATTATACGAACCGCGGGTTAGATGATGCCTTCAAATATTTAGCTGACCTGAAGAAATAATAAACCATGTTCTCAAAGGAGAAATTTCAAGAATTACTTGAAACGGAATTTCTTGGCAGAGAATTTCATCTCCTTCCTCAATCCCATTCTACCAATACAGATGCCTGGAATTTTATCAACCAGGGTGCTAACCATGGTACCGTTTTACTCACAGATAATCAACTCTGCGGCAGGGGCAGGCGCAACTCAACCTGGCTCAGTCAGAAAAATAAATCACTAACTTTTTCAATCATTCTGCTGCCACATTTTTCCGGGGAGGAATTAGGGTTACTTCCTCTACGGGCAGGGATTGGTATTATAAAAGCTGTGAGAAAACAGTCAATACTGCATCCAGGCCTTAAATGGCCCAATGATATTTTCATCAATGATAAGAAATTAGGAGGAATTCTCATTGAGACTAAGGCTGTAAAGAACAATATTTTAGCAGTGGCAGGGATTGGATTAAATGTAAATGATGAGATTCACCGGTATCCTGAAGAATTTAAACATAAGAGCACCTCTCTCTTAAAAGAATCAGGAAATTTATTCAATCGAGAAAGGCTGCTTGCAGACTTCCTGATGGAAATGGAAGGTTTATTTTCCCTTGCAGCGGAAGAAATTATACAACTGTGGGAAGCAAATTGTATTCACAGAAATACCACTGTTTCCTTTCACCAGGAAGACCAGAATATTACGGGAAAATTTCAGGGCATATCCTCAAAGGGCTATGCTCAGATTTTAACTAATGGTGAAATTGTTGAATTTTCCTCGGGAATTCTCACTCTTTGATGCTGCTGGCGATTGACATAGGAAATACCAATGTTACCTGCGGAGTTCATGACGGGAAAAAATGGATTCATACCTTGAGGCTTCCTTCCACTTTAGATTTTTGGAATTCCTTTTCCGCCCTGAAAGAGTTTGAGATTTCAGAAACCTCAATCAGCTCTGTTGTTTCTGCGTTGACTCCGGTTTTTGTAGAGTCTGTTCGAAATATTTTTCACTTAGATGCTCAAATTATTAGTCCTGAAACTGCCGGAATAGAATTGAAGGTTGATTCTCCCGGTGAAGTTGGTACAGACAGGATTTGTAATGCAGCGGCAGTGAAAGCTCTGGGAAAACTGCCTGCAATCGTTGGAGATATTGGTTCAGCAACGAACTATGACGTTGTAGATGAAAATGGTGCTTTTATAGGTGGTGCTATTGCTCCCGGTATGGAAACAGCTGCCCATCACCTTATTGAGAAAGCTGCATTGCTAAAGGAGGCTGCCTTTGTACTTCCTTTAAAGGCTGTTGGCACCAATACAGAAACCAATTTGCAGTCGGGAATTATGTATGGTGCTGTAGATGTAGTTGATGGAATGTTTCAGCGCATCATTGAGGAAACTGGCTGGAATAACTGCCATATAATTATCACCGGCGGATTTGGACAGCTCATTTCTCCCCACTTAAAGACAGGTCATACACTTGTTCCTACCCTTACGCTTGATGGGATACGGATTATCTTTGAAAACACCCGAATCTAATGTAAATTAATTTGATTATTCAGGAGGTAATTATGAAATTAAATAGTTTATTGATTTTGTTCCCAAGCCTGATTATTTTATCTTGTCAAGGGAGTCTAGACATCAATACATCCAAACATACCGCCACAGATCCCATTGCTGATATTACATACCTTAATGGCTACTTTTACAGTACCAATTTAGACAGATCAGGAAATTCAGGACCTCAAATTGACCTCTATAAATTTGACGGCGAATCACTACCAGTTAACCGCTTTCCCTTAGACTTAAATGGACAGGGCTATTTAGCAGCTGCAAATGACGGCAAGAATTTATACTTTCAACCCCGCTTTACGGATTACATTTTTAAATCCACACCTTTAGGAGAACTTTACTGGTATCAATCGGACTATTTTCCTGACAACGATTCTACTTTTATGTATTGGCGAGGAAGGGGACTTACCTGGGCTGACAGCAATTTAGTAGCGCTTTACCGGCATAAGGATGACTCTACCCTTTACCGTTGGCGGTTTCTCAATGTAAATGGTGATGGTTTTCAAACAGTAAAGGATACAACTGTCATTTGGGAGCATTTGAATGACATCGGCGTATTTGCTTTAGAGGTTGAATTGGAAACGATAAATATACCTGATACTACTGGTATTCAGGGAAATTCTACATATGACAATTATATATTAGCAGCAGTAGATACTACAAATAATTATATTTTATTTAAGGTAAGCAAATCACTCGTGTATGAAAATTATTTTTTCCAATTAGAAGAGGAGGTGATGGGAGTAACAATTGGTGTTGATAATAAGATTTTTTTATCCTACCCGGACCGGAGAATTGAGGAATTTACAAGACCAACTGATTAATTATTGGAAATAATTAAATCATTTTAATTACCTCACCATTCGTGCAGGGGTTTTAATTTCACAGGTAAATTGGAAATTATCCCAAAAAATGTAAGAATTTTACGCTGGTGGGGCAGTTTCTGCTTTAGCTTCTTTAAATTTGGTTTTTTGATCCTTAAAATAGCTGCTCCCGGGATCAATCTTGATCGCTCTGTCAATTGCCTCAATTGCCTCTTCAAAGCGGTTGAGCAGGTAGAGGACTTCCGCCTCTGTATCAATGATGTTCGCCATACTTTGAGGATTATCTGCAGATAACTCCACCGCCCTTCTGGCTTTCACCAGGGCATCTTCCAAATTCATTTCCAGCTCGGTCATGCGCCAGGCATAGGAGTTCAGCATACCCGGATCATTGGGATATTGCGTCAGCATATCCTTAAAAACTGATAGTTCACCTTCTGTGTTCTCCTTTTTCTTATAGTACCGCAGCATTTTATAATAGGCATCCTCTACATAAGGTGAGTCAGGATTTGAAACAATAAAGGTGTTCAATGCCATACTATGACCGGTTTCGAAGGCAAATCCCGCTAAAAAGAACAGTCCTCTCTGATAATAATCTGATTGTGGATCAGCATAGTCTTTTATCAGGATTGTATAATATTCCCGTGCAAGATCGTCTTCTCCCCGTTCTTCATATTTTGTAGCAATCCCGGCAACAATATCCGCATTTACCTCGCCGGATTCAAAACGGTTTAGATAATCACTTAATGTATATCTGTTAGATCTGATATCCTGAATTCGCTGCAAATATTCTGCAGGAGGAAGAAAGCCAATAATTCTATCCACTTCATTGCCATCACCATCTACATAGATGAGACTGGGGACAGCTTCACAATTAAATTGCTCGTAGTAGGTATGCCCTTCTTCTTCATTTGCATTATATTTTATGGAAATGAAATTCTTTTTAGAAAAAGACTGCACAAAGGGATCGGAAAATGTTTCGGCATCCAGCCGAATACAGCCCCCTCAGGAGTCTGTATAGAAATCCAGTAAAATGAGCTTGTCTTCGGCTTTGGCTTTGGCTTCTTCCAATCCTCCGGAAAACCAAATATAATCTGAGGAATTACAGGCTGATAGAACCAGTATATTGAGAATTAAGAAAAGTTTTTTCATCATCAATTAAAGTCTATAAGTTCCACTTCGAAAATGAGTGTTGAATTGGGTGGAATTTTTCCGGTAGATCGGCTCCCATAACCCATTTCAGGGGGAATGACGATAGTCCGTTTTTCGCCTTTATTCATGAGTGCCAGAGCTTCATCCCAACCTTTAATAACTCTTCCCTGCCCAAGTGGGAAACTAAAGGGTTTGCCTCTATCATGGGAGCTGTCAAACTTGGTGCCGTTTTCTAACAGGCCCGTATAATGTACATTTACAGTCTGCCCCTTTTGAGGTTTGGGACCTTCTCCATCTTTATGCACAATCATCCGCAGACCGGATTCTGTCAATTCTTCTCTGCCGGGGAGAGAAAAATCCGTATCTACAAAGGCTTCCTTCACCTCTACTAATTCAACATCAAAATGGAGTATAGCCCCGGGAGGAATGACAGTACCTGCCCCTCGATCTCCATACCCTAAATGTGCAGGAATAATGAGCTTCCGTTTGCCGCCTGTTTTCATACTGGCAATGCCCTCGTCCCAACCTTTAATAACTCTGCCTGCTCCCAGTTTAAATTCAATAGGCTGGTTTCTGTCATGCGAACTGTCAAATTTTGTACCATCTTCCAGCGTACCGGTATAATGGACTTTTACTTTATCTCCTTTCTTCGGTTGTTTCCCCTCACCAATAACTTCGTCAATGTAGGTCAGTCCGCTTTCTGTGGTGATTTCAATTCCCGTTTGGGGAGCTTCAGCGGGTTGAGTTTTTTCCGGGTTCATTTTTGCTTCTGCTACTTCGGATGATTTTTCTGACTGTGTACATCCGAATAGAAAAATTGTCAATGACAATATCAAATAACGCATCTTGTTTATATCTCCTGAAATATTTGCTTGATTAGACTAAAGGTCCGGGACTAATTATCGTATAAAATCATGTTTGCCAGCATCACCACATCAAGAATATTGACGGTTCCGTCTTCATTCATATCGGCATTCTGGTTCATATCTTCACCTGTTAAAATCATATTCACAACTGACACCAAATCTAATACATTTAAGATACCATCCTCATTTATATCTCCTGGAATGCTACCCTCATAGAAATAGGCACGCCAAATGAGAGATTCATCCAGAATATAGGGATTGGGTTTATTTTGCTGATAAGAGGCAATAGCCCAGGTTCTTTCAAGTTCAGCCTCATCTGCAGGGTCAGCTTCATGCCAGGTTTTTAACACTTCTTTCTGCTCTTCAAAAAAATTGTCGTCAGCTACTTCAGAGTACATGGTATAAAAATAAAACATGGTGCGGGCTATGTCACCTTTACGGTCTTCCCGGGGTTCGAATACTCCGGATTTAGTTTCACTGTACTCGTCAATGTTACTGGTGGGAATGGAGGATTGACTTTGGCTCATCCAATACCAGGTATCCGTTTGATAGTCAGAAATCTCTCCGAATGGTTTATTTCCTCGTGAAGAATTAACTGTGGACTTGGAGGGTCGTAAATGGTGCAAGTCAGACTTCATGGGTGATGTTCCCGAGTAGAGGCTTTGGGGCCAGACATGTTCACAGTCCATACCATTATTATAGAGGTGAGTGGTGGGTGCGGAAGTGCCAGGCGGAAGGTACACAGAATAATTCGTGTAAATGCCATGCACATCGTTATCCACATTATCTATGGATTCGTACAATGCTTCTCTGGCACCGGTATAACTTAAAGTATAACTGGTCTTATAATTCCCTCTCAGAAAATCAATAAGTTCCGCTTCATATAATCCGGCACCAATGGTTTCCCGGCAAAAGCCTGTTGCTGCAAGCAATACAGCAGATATAATTCTAACTAACATTTTTCCCATAATTTATTTTATGGGGACTGTTAAACTAATTTGGGGGAAGATAATTACAAAGACAGGAAACATAATTTAGCTCTTTCTATTCATACAGACATACAATTAAATCAATTATTCTCCTCTATAATATTCTTTGAATGAATGTGAAAAATCAGGTAGTTTTTACCATGTTAGTCCATATAATTATTTTGTACCATTCATTTGTTTTCCCTCAGATTACCATTTCAGAAGTCATGTTTGACCTGGAAGGTGCCGATTCACCCAATGAGTTTATCGAAATCTACAATTTATCAGAATTTGCCATTGATTTATCGGGATTTACCATTGCGGATAATCATTCAACTGATGAACTTTCGTCTGAGACGACACCTCTTTTAAACAGTGGCGGGTATGCTCTCATTTTTGAAGGCGATTATGATGGCTTCTATGATGCTAATCTACCTTGGGATCTGTTGCGATTATTCGTGGATGATTCCAGTATTGGTAACGGACTTGGAAATATTCAGGACAGCCTCTTTCTGATCAGTGCCCAAGGAGACACCCTTTCTCAAATGGGATGGGACTTGGATATTTCACCAGGATACTCCATTGAAAAAATCGTTCTGGACTTTGCCAACACTCCAGGTAATTGGAAGGAAAGTGTAGATTCACTGGGAACGCCGGGTTACAAAAACTCTGTTTCCGGTTCTGCAACGGATGTGGGTATTCATCGTGTTTTTACTCTGCCTGAATTAATAGCTCCCTATGAAAATTTTGATTTAGTTATAGAACTAAAGAATAGCGGTCTTCTCCTCGCTAATTCCCAATTGGAACTGAACTCCAAATCCTTAGGGTATTACTCACTCAATTCCGGTGATTCAACATTAATTATTGAACCTTTGACTGGATTACCCTCAGGAAAACATTTGTATTTTCTCAAAGTCTCCACAGAGGAAGATAAAAATGGGGAAAACGATACCCTTAGCTATCCAATTAATATTTCTTATTTATCTGGTGATATACTTATAAATGAAATTATGTATGCCCCAGCTGCCGGAGAACCTGAGTGGGTTGAACTGTATAATAATTCCGCTGCGGACATTCCCCTTAATAATTGGATTATTTCGGATGAATATCCCAGGGATTATCAGGATGGTCTGTCCGTTTCAACTCTCCCGCTTGGCGAATTTGCGGTGGTTTCGGAAGATAGTTTATCCGGGCTTATTTTCCAGGAAAACTTTCCTTCCCTGAATAATTCTGGTGATGCTTTATATCTTTATGATCCTTCGGGAGTGCTTATTGATGAGGTGCTATACGAAAGCAACTGGGGAGGAGAAATTGGGATATCCCTGGAGAGAATTACACTTTTTATGGATTCAGATGAAAAATCAAATTGGGGCTCTTGTATTAGCCCCTCCGGTTCCACTCCCAATGAGAAAAACAGCATTTTCATTGATCAAACATTTAACCAAGGGAGCATAAAAGTATCGCCTAATCCTTTTTCTCCTGATGGAGATGGATTTGAAGATGAACTTTCTATTTTATATCAGCTTCCATTTTCCACAGCTTATCTAACAATCACTATTTATGATGCAGCAGGGAGGAAAACCGCCATAGTTTCTGATGGATATTTAGAGATTAATTCAGGTATTCTTTTCTGGGATGGTAAAACCAGATTTAATACTACTGCTCGAATTGGTCAATATATTTTACTATTGGAAGCTTTTGATCGAAATTCAGGCAGGGCATGGAAAACCAAGGAGCGGATAATTGTAGCAAAAAAATAGGGGCAGAAACTCTGCCCCTGTTAAAAAGTTATTAAGATTATTGGTTTAAAAACCCATTCCAACCCGTAAGTTGAGACTGCCAAAAGTACTAGCATCGGGGATAACATCCTTGGCAAATACATGGCGGTAATAGAGGAATGAGTCCAACATAAGGAGTTTAAACTGTACCCCTGTTTGAATATGGAAACCCGTAGAAGACACTTTATTATCTTTTAAATAGGTTATTAGCTTATCAGTATCCAATGTACCACCTTCTAATTTGTCTGCTCCCCCCATAACGGATGCTAACATATCTTGGCTTATCATAGGAATCGCTGAATGGGTATTTAATCCTGCACCGGCTGATAACTTTGCTTTTGCCAATAAAGGAATGCTCAACTTAAATAATTTCTTCTGCAGAGTAGCATACATGGCAAAATCCGCCCAACTAAACTGTTGATTGCTTATACCTGAGCCTAAATTCTGATTTAATGAAAATTCATAGGGTGCTAAGTGCATGACTGCTTCCAGATCAATATCCACCATGGGGATGGCGTCCACATATACATAGCCGCCAATGCCATAGCCATTGGTGAATCCGTGGTGGATAATACTACCTACATTATCTCCGTCATATATAAGGTCGGTAGTCGTTTCTGCAACAGAATAAAATCCTTGATCCAGGTGAAGTCCGAACCCGGCAATTGAAAAACCAGTGGATGTGAAAATTAACAGGGCGGTAAACAGGGTAAATAGCTGTTTCATTGTATCTCCTTAATTTTGGATGGTGATAATTAATTAGAATTTCTTTCCAATAATTTAACAGGGTTCTCTTAATCTTTCCCCATGATTTTTCAGCGGAATGAATTGTTTACCCGCTTTTCCTGGCTGCAGGAAAAGAATCTGCCTATGATTATTTCTGCCGATTATGATGGACTTATCTGCGCAGCCTTCCTCCACCATTATTTTAACTGGACATTAGAAGGATTTTACGATCTTACCAATATTTGGGTCTCAGATAAAGCAGTAAAAAATAAAAGTAAACTGGTATGGGTAGATTTGAATATCCTTCCCAAACAGGGTAGAGCCATTGGAGGGCATATTATTTCTTTGTCCGATGATGTGCCCAATGGTTTTCAGTCCTCCTGCAATCCCAACATTTTAAAAGGCATCACGGCAGGAGATTTTCACCAGAAATATCCCTTTTCTACCTTGATTTATCTGTTATGGCTTCATGATAAAACCATAAAAAAAGAGCTCCTTGCAAAGCAGTTGGTACTGCATAGCGATGCCGCCTGGTTGAAATTTCAACATTATCCTGAAAATTGTAAAGAATGGCAAACTCATCTCTCAGATTATGACTGGAAGTGGCTGTTCAGGGGAGTTAAAAGCAAAACTTATGAAGAAAGAATTGACCACCAATTCTATCCTGTGTTACGCAATCTTGGAGCGATATCAGGTAACAGTAAACTCAACAGTTCCAAACTAAAAATACAAAGCAGACAGTTCCAATTTAATCCGGATTGGGATATGGATGTGGTACTAAATTTGTTTACTTTGTTTGGAAAACAATTGGAATGGACGCCTCCAGCTCTGCCTGATCATCTTATTTTTATCCCCGGGAGACGTTATAAACTCCCCTTAGCTGCAATAAAAGAAATGGGACTGCAAAATTTCCTTAAAGAACGGAAGGTGTTTTCTTATGCTATACCATCTCCTCGAATTTTTAACTTTACCACCTTTGGAGCTGCAAA
The DNA here is from genome assembly GCA_964551815.1 of uncultured bacterium. Taxonomy (GTDB): domain Bacteria; phylum Fidelibacterota; class Marinisomatia; order SCGC-AAA003-L08; family D37C17; genus D37C17. The sequence continues at coordinate 41,567 of CAZKEL010000006.1, read as the reverse complement.
TAAATCTCCCTTAGACCAATAAGATGACTACCTTAAAATCACTCATAGAAAAACATGGAGAACCTGACGCCCTAATTGATTATTGGGATCCACAATCAACAGCTAAAGCAATCTGGGGATTTGAAGATATTTTATCACTAAAATTTGAGGATTTTCAAAATGGACAAAGAGATTATCCCTTACAATTTTTACAAGAAAAATTAAATGATTGGAAAACTAATAGTAACGATCTGGCTGCAGTGGGGTACCTCTCCTATGATTTAAAAAATATTCTGTTTCCTCATTTGAGTTTTAAGGCAGTAAATCCTTCAATTCCACTTGTATGGTTTGCAAAGCCAGCATTGGTTTTACCCTATTTACAGAAAGAAATTTTTTGCTCAAAGAAAAATCCTACTTTGACATTATTAGAGGATATTCCTGCCCCTTCTGTTTATAAAAATTCTATTTCAAAAATAAAAACTTTCCTTGAAGAGGGACAATCATATCAAATTAACTTAACCCAGCCCAAGTCTTATAATCTGTTGGAGGATCCCCTTAAAATATTCCTCCAAATCAGGGAATTTAATCATCCACATTATGGTATGTATGTGAATACCGGCGCCGATCAGTTGCTCAGTTTCAGTCCTGAAAAGTTTTTTAAAACCCAAAACGGATTAATAGAATCATTCCCCATGAAAGGTACGCGGCCAAGAGCAGAGAACCCCGTGATGGATGCAAAACTTTATGAAGATTTAAAGCAGAGCACCAAGGATAAAGCAGAGCATCTGATGATTGTGGATTTACTCCGCAATGATCTGGGCAAGATTTCCAACTTTGGCTCTGTTGGCGTTGACAACCTCTACCATATTAAATCTTTTCACAGCGTACACCAAATGGAATCCCGGGTGTATGGCACCTTGAAAGATGGACTGAGTGAGACGGATATTTTCACCGCCCTTTTTCCTGGTGGTTCAATTACCGGGGCTCCCAAAGAGAGGTCTATGGAAATCATTGATTCTCTGGAAAACTATTATAGGAATATTTATACCGGTGCAATGGGAACAATTTCAGCCAAGGGTGACATGGATTTTAATATCGCTATCCGGACCATGACGGTACAAAACGGAATCGGAGAGTATCCTGTTGGTGGTGGTATTGTCTGGGATTCTGATCCTTTAGAAGAATGGCGTGAAGCTCAGGGAAAATCCGGATTTCTCACTCCCTTTACACTGCCCCAAACCGAAAACAATCCTAAAGTATCCCCACAAAATATTGGCCCCTGATGGAAAAGGTTACTAATTATATCAATGGAGAGTGGCTCTCTTCTACTGAATCTGTCGTCTCCATTAATGACGCAGGGTTCCTGTTAGGAGATGGATTATTTGAAACAATTCGATTTTATGAGAAACATATTTTTAAGTTAGAGAGTCATGTTCAACGACTCAACAAAGGTTTGGAAGATATCAGGATAAAAATGCCCTTCACTCATGAGAGTATTACTAATATTCTCATAACAACCATTGAAAAAAACTCCCTTAATGAGGGATTACTCCGTCTCATGGTAACCAGAGGTATTTTAGAAGGAGTGCCCTGGAATTTTAAAGGCCCACCGGGAATTTATGTTTCAATTCGACCTCTATCCCAAAAGCCCAAACATCCTGTGAAAGTTGTTTTTTACCCAGAGTCCAAATACCCCATTATCAGGTTTAACCCTGCAATAAAATCGTTAAATTATTTAGGGAATATGTTGGCAAAACATGATGCAGAAAAAGCAGGAGCTTTTGAACCGGTGTTTTTCAATAAAAATAATATTATCACTGAATGTGCCATCCGAAATATATTTTTCATAAAAAATAATACACTTCTCACTCCCCACACTGAACTGGGTGTACTTCCCGGTGTAATGCGGGATACCATCCTGAATATTGCAGTCTCTCTCAACGTAAAGATTGAAGAAACGCATATCCCCTTTGAAAATATAAATAATATGGATGAAGCTTTCATATCCTCCACGGGTATTGGCCTGCTTCCCTGCTATTGGAAAGATTGGAAATCAGATTATTCCGTCACCTATAGGATTAATAAATTTTTAGATGCAGAAATTTATGCACAATAATTCTCTGCAGGTCCGTTATAAAAAAATCCACTAATTATGTAATCCTTCTACTGGCAATGATTGCCTGGGGAATTTCCTGGACTAATGCGAAAGTTCTGGGAGATTTTGGTGACAGATCAAGTATCATTTTTGCCCGTTTTCTCTTTGCCACAGCAGCCATGATACCCATTATGCTCTACAGGAGGATACCCTTTACTATTAATCGTGAAATGGGTTTGAACACTGCTATTGCTGCCCTCATGTTCAGCGGATATAATTGGCTATTTTTCAAAGGAACACACACAGGACTTGCAGGAGCAGGGGGAGTATTAGTCACTACTCTAAACCCTATTTTTACCTTCGGCTTGACGGTAATGTTAGCCCGGAAAAAGATTATTCCAAGAGAATGGTTGGGGTTGCTGCTGGGTTTTTCCGGTGGACTTATTATTCTGAAAATTTGGGCAATAGACAGCCAATATTTAGTATCCTCAGGTAACATATATTTTCTGGCAGGTTCGTTGTGCTATGCTATTATAACTGTTTTTGTATCGAAAAAACAACAAACCACCTCCTCACTTTCCTTCATATTCTGGATGTATCTTTTCTCAACTCTGGTTCTGATTCCCTTTATAAACTTTCAGTCTTTCTCCTCCCTTTTCACAGCTGAACCCAAATTTTGGGTGAACCTTTTCATGGTATCCGTAGGGGCCATGACCTTTGGAACTTCCGTATTCATTTATTCAACCAAGAATCTTGGGCCGGAAAAAACCTCTGCATTTATTTTCACTGTTCCTGTGTCGGCCCTTCTTACCAGTATGATTTTTCTCAACGAACCATTGGACCTTTTTGTAGTTGCCGGAGGTGGGCTTTCAATACTGGCTGTGTATTTGATTAACTCTAAATCCTCTGAATGATTTCTTTATAAGGAGAAATCCCCTTAATTTTACCGCTATGGAAAATGATACTTTACTAAAAGAAATTCAATCTGATTCCGGCAATAAACTGCTGAGAAAAGTTCAGAATGATTTTATTGGGTTAGATACTCAATATACCATCGCCAACGGAGAGAAAACCCGGCGGATATATCTTGATTCTACCGCCTCCACCCTGATGATGGGTTTGGCACACAGAACAGGCGAATCCTTTTTGCAACATTATGCCAATACCCATTCCCTCATGCACTTTGGAGCAAAAATTGCCACCAAAACTTATGCCTGGGTGCATGAAAAAATTTTGGACTTTGTCCATGCAGATTCTGAACATTACACCTGTTTCTTCACCGGCAGCGGAACAACAGCAGGAATGAACCGAATCGCCAGAGCATTTAATCATCTCCAACCCAAAAAGGATGTAGTGCTGGTATCTATAATGGAACATCACTCAAATGATTTGCCTCATCGAAAGCATGGTGGTCATGTGATTCATATTCCCGTTGATACCCATGAATCAAAAATGGGCTGCGTTGATTTAGATTTATTGGAACACTACCTTAGAGAATATGAAGGCAGAGTGAATTATGTTTCTGTAACAGGAATCAGTAATGTAACGGGAATCATCAATCCCATCAATGAAGTGGCGAAATTAGCCCATCATTATGGCGCCTATATTGTGGTGGATGCTGCCCAGTTAGCTGCCCATGTACCCATTAAAATGAGTGGTCATGCAGACCCGGCGATGGATGTAGATGCCCTCATATTTTCAGGACATAAAACTTATGCACCAGGCTCTCCGGGAGTGGTTATTGCCCGAAAGGACCTTATGGGTAAAATTGAACCTGAAGAAGTGGGTGGCGGTATGGTGGAACGAGTATTCCCCGAAAAGTACTATGTGTCCAATGAATTCCCCGACAGAGAGGAAGCAGGTACCCCCAATATTTTAGGAGCCATTACTCTTGGGACAGCAATCCATGTTTTAGATCTCATAGGAATGGATAAGGTTTTAGAAGAAGATATGGAGTTGACTCATTACTGCTTAGAGGAAATGTTAAAAATTCCTCAGATTGTTATCTATGGTGAAACCTGTATGGAAACCTGCCCCCGTGCCGGGACTATATCCTTTAACATAAAGGAACTAAATCACGGCTTAGTTGCAGCCATTTTGAATGATTACTTTAATATTGCCGTAAGAAATGAATGTTTCTGTGCACATCCCTATGTGGAGAAAATGTTAGAGCTTACTCACCGGCTGCAGATTTATGAGGCACGAGCCAAGGAAATAATGAATTGGCATACAGAACCCTGGATGGGAATGGTCCGGGTGAGTTTCGGAATTTATAATTCTCAAGAAGATGTGGATCTCTTTATTGGGGCATTGAAAAATATTCTGGATAATAAATCTGAATATGAAAAGCAATATTCAATCAATGCAGAGGGAGATTATAATCATAACTCCTTTAACTTTTCATGCAAAGACTATTTCAATTTATCCCAAATGGTCCAGGATGAATTAGAGTTATAATATATATTAAAGAGAATCTGCGTCACCATTTACAAGGTTAAAAAAAAGGGGATTCATTGAATCCCCTTTTTACTTTACTTCCTCTCCCCCGTTATTTTAATAACATTAATTTTCTGGTCTGACTGAGACCGTCAACTTCCGTCTTCAATACATACATTCCGCTGGGAACTTCTGTTCCGTTCCAGGTCAGGTGATAATTACCTGCAGAATAATTTCCCTTCGCCAGTGTTTCCATTAACATACCCTGCACATTATAAACGGCTGAATGTACAAACCCATCATTATAAAGATGTAAAGTTATGCCAGTTTGTGGATTAAAAGGATTTGGATAGGCCTCCCCTAAATCAAAGGTGGTTATTAGGGGTAGTTTTGTGTTTACTTCTGATTGACTGTTTGCCACCAACCATTCCGTAATTTCAAAAGAACCCTGATAGGTAAATAATTCATCCGTTTCAGGTGAAACTATGATGAGCCGGGTTTCATTATCCTCAGAAACATAATTCGCATATAATGCTGACTTAGTAAGATTTATTTGGAAATCATTATCATGGGTCAATGTCATTTGAACACCACCTATGAAACCGTCTGCTTCCAATTTGAGGACATTATTTTCTATATGCAGGCTGGCTTCTTCAGCATCATCCACTCTCCCACCACAATTTTGACTCAGAATACAGTTGGCAAGTGTGACAATATCCAATACATTATATACACCATCAGAATTCAAATCACCTTCACAGCCTACACATGAATTACCCAAAATACAATTAGCCAGTGTAACTATATCTAATACATTCCAGCCGCCATCCTGGTTTAAATCACCTACATTACAACCAACCGGGGTAAAGTAAGAGGCTCCAATAGCCCAACCCCAATAGGGATTATTTTCATATTTTACTGCAATAGCATATTTAATAGAAACTCCGGATTCCCATTCATACTCATCATAAACTTCCATTTCTGTACTGGCATCTGCAGGAGTATATTCAGGCAGCCAGGAGCAACCCTCTGTACAGCGTTGGATATGGTAAGATTCTACTACTGCATTTGCAGGAGGGGTGAAGCCTGTCCATTCTAAATATATGGTATTTTCATCAATTTGGGTAAAATTCACTACATCACCATAAGGGGCTTGATAGTAACGGCAGCTACCGTCATCGGTAGTGGCATCAGGATCATAATAACCATCGCAAGGACCATCTTCACAACCACCTACATAGTCTGCTTCGTTGGTGTAGGTATTCCAATCCCAGTTACAACTGTTATCGTACATGATACCGCCAACATCAAAAATATAATTGGTATAATCATTATCGTCGGAACAGGCATAGGCTTCAGGGTCAGTACACCCTGAATTACCTGCAGATTCCAGAGCGCCCTCATTTATCCATTGAGCGACTAAATCTACTTCATCAGAGGTGAGATCGTTATTCCCCGGAGGCATCTGTCCGGAATTGACGCGTACCCATAATTCACTATTACTATGATTGAAGGGTACAATTACATCCCCGTTGTTTCCTCCTGCCATAACACCGGCGTAGGATTCAAGGTTTAGTCCTGCAGAATATCCATGGCAACTGGTACATTTTGCATTGAAAATAGGTTGGATCTGAGAACTATAATCTACCTGGGAAAATAAAATCCCCATCGTAAATATCAGTCCTGTAAGAATTTTTAAGCTTTGCATTTTCTTCTCCCGAATTAAAGTATAAACAGCATGGTATTTTACAATTTTTACCACCCTTCAGGCTTTGCTTTTCTGTAACAAATTGTAAGGTGAAAACCCTATACCCTCTTTTGTCATTTCCTATAAATCACCTTAAATTTTCCACCAATGAAAGCGCTTCTCCTTCTGATTCTTACATTCAATATTTCCTTAATGGTTGCTCAGGAACATACCTGGAAGAAGTCCCCTTCTGACATTGCCTGGAACCGTCTTTTTCATCGTATGACATTCAGAGAGCCGGTAGTATTCACCCCATTCGAGGTGAAGATGGGATATCTTGGTTATGGAGGAAAAAATTACTGGTCTGGGACTCCTCTGAATAATACCACTGTAACACCTGAGGACATGCCAGTTTTATTAGATTCAACCCAATACCAATTCTCTATTATTGAAGCTCTGTCAAACCGGCAGGGTACGTTTGTGGAGGTGGACTTCCTTCGAACCAATTTACCCCATTTTATTTTTCACCAGAATTATATTGATGTTCAATTGGGATTAGGATTTCAATATATTGACTTCCTCTCTAAACCTGAGCTTCCCTCAGATAGTGGAAAAGTTTGGCTAAACTCCTCCACCAGAGGGAATTACCTCTTTCACCCAAAATCTATGGGATTGAATCTGAATACCAGCCTGAGTTGGCAATTTGCAAGAAACCGCCTTAGCTATATATACCACTCCTTTGGCGTCACCAATGTGTCTATTTATGAATCAGAAGGTGGAGACAAAACCCTCACAGGGTGGGGCCTCACAGAGAACTTTGGAGTTGGCATAAAGTTCATTTTAAATCAGGGTTCAGCTGATTTCAACTATACTCTGGGGATTGAAGCCAAATGGAATAGACTGTATATATCAGAAGTAACTGTTCCCGAAGATTTTTCTCCTATTTACGGACTGGATTTACGGGCATCAGGCATTTTTCTCACCACAGGAATCCAATTCGGTGGTAAACCTACTGACGGTGATTTTGCATATACTTATATGCAGGAAAATGATTTTATTGCCGCTTCGGAATATTTTGAGTCCTTTCTTGCAAAAGAGAGACGGCATGGAAAGCGTCAGGCAGCGGTGGAATTTCTCCATTACTGTCAATCACAAATCCCTTATCAACAAGTCAACCTGGGTATCGAGGATATTATTGAATCGGAAATTGATAGTGCAGTTGCCTGGTTTGAAGCAGCAGAACAAAAAGCAGATGAAAACCTGATGGAAGAAATTCAGGCACAACGGGAACGCATTGCCATTCAACTCCTCGACAGTGTTCAATTTCATAAAGGTAATATGACCATTTCGGAGGCAGAGAAGTTAGTAGAAAATGCAGAAACCTTGTTTCCGGGATTACAAAAAGCTGAAGAAATTCTTGCAGGTCTGTATATGGATAAAGCCAAGCTCAGTACGGAGATTGGAGATTATGTTAATGCAGTAACCTATTATAAAAAGGCAATGGTACAGAATCCCTCTCTCAATCCATTAATTACCAGCAAGCTGGAAGAACTGACCCAACTCCTCATTAAGGATGCCTATTTCTCAGCAAGGGATGAAGATTTATATTTAACCCTTGAATCATTGAAAACCATTGTGGACATTCAACCAAAATCCGCTCGTGAATTGGATAGCTATATGGTAAAACTTGAATCCATGCTGGAAGATACAGAATTTGAAAAAAAATCACAGGTCATTCAAGATTATATAGCCCAAAAAAAATTGGATTCACTCCCTGCTCCTGATGATTACCCCAAAATTGGGATGACTAAGGAGGAAATTCTCGTAATGATGGGTAATCCTTCCTATATAAATACAGTTCAGCAGACGACACAATCCTACGAAATCTGGACTTACCGGGAAAACAATTCCACTTCTTATTTTTATTTTGACAACGAATTTCTGGTGAAAATTGACTGAATGTAACAATCTATTACCTCTCTTTCCCCGCCTGTCGGTTAGTAGTTAAATTTTAAGCTATGAAAAAGTTGGGATCAATTCTCTTTCTGGCAACAATTTTCTGGATTGCAACCTTCCTCTATCAGGACAACCCCCGTATTCAGGGAAGAATGCCTGTACCTGTTGAATTTGTTGAAAAGAAGTCCAAACGCAAAGATTTCAAGCAGCAACGCAAAGAATATATGCTGCAGATGCACCAGTCTCACCCGGATGTGGACTGGAAAAAAATGAATGCAGATACCCGGAAAAAACGAACAGATAAAGTACGGCAAATTCGACAAGAATTATTGACTAATGGTAACTCACATCTACTGAAGGAAAAAACAGAATTTATCAATAGAAACCTAACTGGTTATTGGCAGGAACGAGGAAGTAATAATTTAGCGGGGAGAATATTGACAGCCGATATTGATTGGGAAAGCAATCTTATTTATTGTGCCTCCGATGGTGGAAATATCTGGCGCGGGAGTTTAACAGGAGAAAACTGGACATCCCTTACCGATTATATGCAAATAAAAGGAATTCACTTTTTACGGCTTATCGAATTTGAGGATACCAGACGGCTTCTGATTGCTCATGGTGACAATGTATATTATACCGATGACGAAGGCGAAACTCTACAGCTGAGCAATGGCCTGGACTTCCTTTCCGGTTGGAGCGGTAACTACCTGAAACGGGTTATTGTAACTGAAAATAAAATGGTTTATGTACTTGCAACTGAAGGTACGGGAAGTTGGAACAATAGTGCTGTTTTATACAAGTCCGTTGATCATGGAAGAAATTTCACAAAATTCCTTACTTTGGATACAAATGCCGGTATGTCCTCTAATCAAAACTCTGATCATTTTGATATTTGGACTTCAAGATATTTTGAGAGCCAACTCTTTATACTCCACAATAATGAATTCTATCAACTCACAGAATCAGATGAGTTGGAGTTTCTTGCAAACATTCCTGTATCAGGAAGCGGACAAAATATTCTAACAGGGGGTATGGGTTCTAATTATCCATTTTTCTTTGCCCATGTAGCAGGTAGAATATATCAGTCCATGAATGGAGGAAACTCCTGGATAGACAGGGGTGAAAAACCTCAATGGATCTTTAATTTACAAAATAGTTTTAATTGCAGCAATATTCATCGGGACCAGGTCTTTTGGGGTGGTATGGAAGTATTTAAAAGTACAAATGGAGGAAGTTCCTGGAATTTGGTAAATAACTGGTGGGAATATTATGGCAATGAAGCTAATATGCTTCACGCTGATATCCCCGAAGTCAGATTCTTTCTGGATCCTGAGTATAATGAAGTAGCACTTATTTCTACTGATGGAGGACTCTATTATTCTGAAGATGGACTGGAATCTGTATCTAATTTATCCATGAACGGATTAGGGGTTAGTCAGTATTATTCTACCTATACCAAACGAACCTTTCCTTATCATGTATATGCCGGCAGCCAGGACCAAGGATTTCAACGCAGCCTTCACCCCGATGAAGAAGGAGTACTCAATTTTGAGCAATCCATCAGTGGGGATTATGGTCACCTTGTTTCCGGTGACGGTGGTGAAACCATCTGGTGTAACTACCCCGGGTTCACCATGTACTATCAAAATCCACTCACCAATACCGGTGGTGAAACGCTGAACTTTCCCGGTTCAGGTCATCTCTGGTTGGCACCTCTCATGGCTGATCCCTATGATCCTGCTAAAGCATATCTGGGTGGTGGAGGACTTTCCGGGGGAAATCACCTCTTTCACCTTACCATGGGGAGTTGGTCAATCAGCTATGAAGAAGAACCCTTTAGTTTCAGCGGTACTGTTTCTGCAATGGCCTATTCACCCTTAGAACCGGAAAACCGCTATGTACTCACCAGTACCGGAAAATTTTACCACAGCTCTAATAATGGCGAGGGGAATTTATGGGAACAGTCCTCTGGTTTTAATGGCCCCGGTTCCCATTATTTTTATGGGTCAACAATTTGGGTATCTGAGTCCGTACCTGGAAAGGTTATAATCGGTGGCTCTGGATATTCTAATCCACCTGTGTTTGTCAGTGAGGACCATGGAAATTCTTTTGAATCTATGGCAGAGGGGCTGCCTAATACGCTGGTATATAACTTAGCAGGAACGCCTGACGACGGTTATATCTTTGCAGCCACTGAGGTAGGACCCTTTGTCTATGACAGCAGTGAGAATACCTGGCAGGACTTAGCCGGCATTACTGCTCCTGATCAAACCTATTGGACCGTAGAGTATATACCTGAACTGTCAACTGCCCGCTTTGGTACTTATGGCAGAGGGATTTGGGATTTTGTATTGGATGAAACAACTATCATTGCCGGTGATGTTAACCTGGATGAAGTTGTTAATATTCAGGATTTGGTACTATTAGTCAACTTTATATTGGGAATAGAGATACCGGATGCATCCCAAACGGCAGCTGGGGATATCAACAATGATTCTGTTTTAAATATTCAGGATATTATTGCCACAGTCAACATTATCATTGGTAATTAAACCCAATATTCCCAAAATTATCCAGTAATTTATTATTGGCGGGTTTTTATAAAAGCCTCTAAATTTAGAGTCTTGATTGGCCCGTTCGTCTAGTGGTTAGGACCCAGGGTTTTCATCTCTGTAACAGGAGTTCGATTCTCCTACGGGCTACAAAATCAATCCTAAAAATGTAGCTGTCAGCAATATACTGACAGCTGTAAAAACCTTCAGAAACCTACTTTTCGCAAAACAGTTCTGGAGGTTTTTTGTTTATAAAACAAAAAGCCCGGAAGGAGCCGAGCTTTTTGCGTGTTACTGGTAAACAACTAGGAGGAGGAGGAAAAGAAGTTTACCAGATATTTCTATTTATATTTCAAAAAATATAAATTTGCCTCCTCCCTACTTTATTTATCGCATTTACTGTATCCGCATTCAGCATCCATACAAATATCGCAGCCATTTTCCGTTTTTAAAGTACGGTTATTACATTCACTGCAAATACGAAATTCTGCATTTCCTGCATTCCCTTCATCCTTAGCCAGAACGATGGGTTTTTCTGAGGGGCCGTTATCCTCAATTGGGCGAGCATCAGGGCGTTCCATGATGCCTACATCAAAAAAGAAACGCTCGATTACATCGGCAATTTCTGCGTAAAAACTGTGATAATATTTCCCCTCCTTGAAGGTTCCCCCATTGGGGTCAAAGATTCCCTGTAACTCTTCCAGTATAAACATAGGGTCATTTGACCTGCGGAAAATTGCAGACACTAACCTGGTTAAAACAACATATTCCGGTGCACGGGTTAAATCCTTTGAATTAATAAAAATCTCAATAGGGCGGATACAGCTTTCATCCTTCACATAACTGAGAGTGATGAAAACAGAATTCTTGACAAATGCAGATTTTAATTTATATACTTTTGCATCCACAACTTCCGGCCGGGGGTTGTTTGAAAAGGAACTTACTTGTTTTTGGGGTTCTTTCTTGGTTGGTTTAGGTTTTGATTTTTCATTTTTGGAGATTTCCTGGATTTTGGTGCTTGCTCCAATTTTTATCATGCGTCAATTTCCTCAAATTCTGTGTTGGTTAATACTTCTTCAATGGCAACTTCACTATTCTTTAAATAATGATAAACCGTAGTTAAACTGCCATCCGGTAATTTTATAATTTCTTCTCCGTTGGTTCTCACAACCTCATTGTCAGAAACGGATATTTGAAATTCATTTTCCTTCAATTTCTGGAATTCTGTTAATTCACCATCTGTACTGAGAATGGGAAATCTGCTGCCATCCCGGTAAATGGTGACTCCCTTCAGATTTTTCTTCCAGGCGGCAAGGTAGATATCGGATATCACCTCCGGCTGAACATCTTCAGGAAGATTAATGGTAGAGGATATACTATGATCAATATACTGCTGAATCATGCCCTGTACTTCTACCCGTTGATCCGGATTTATATTATGGGCAGTCCTTCGAAAATGATCAGGAAGTACATCTTCCACTTTGTCTGCTGCATCTAATTCATCCTGCAATTCCATTTTATCAATATAGGCCTGCACCGTAGAATGAAATACCTTATAAAACTCATTCTCTTTAAAGGATTCAGTTCTGCGTGTATAAAAGAGAGCAAAAATAGGTTCCACACCACCGGATACACCAATATAGTTTTTCCCGGCGATTTCAAATCCCTTTACTATATTTGAGATTGAGCCTGTAGGAGCGATGGACATAATAGCAATATTTCTGATTCCATTCTCTCTAATGAGACTTTGGGTTTCATGGCTCAGGGCTTCCGTTACAAAAGGGCATTCCATATACTCTTCTTCAGAGTAAATTGGAGAGGCACCCTTTTCACCGGCCAGAGATGCAGATGCCTGATAGGCGGCATTGGTTATAAATTCCATTACCCTGGTGATAGTTTCTGATCCTTCATCTGAGTCATAGCCAATTCCTAATTGGTTTAACATGTCAGCGATGCCCATAATTCCCAAGCCCAAACGCCGGGTTTCTGCTGCGGCTTTCCGTTGTTTTTCTAAAGCGTTCAGGTCTTCATTCCAGGTAACTACATCATCTAAAAACCGTACCAAAATGGCTGTAGTGTCTGCAAGCTGATCCCAGTTTATAGAGGCATTATTCTCATATCCATAATCCACAAAGCGGGATAGGTTCAGGGAGCCAAGATTACAGGCACCTCCATCTTCTAAGGGGACCTCAGCACATGGATTAGTACAGACAATGGGGCGACCCACATAATTAGAAGGAGAATATTTACTCATGGTTGACCAGAAAATTAATCCCGGTTCTGCAGTTTTATAGTTTCCTTCAATGAATTGGTCCCAAATATCTCGGGCTTTTACCAATTCTCTGATTTCCCCTGTCTGTTCACTACTGAAATAGAGCATAAAATCACCGGCTTGACGCAATGCTAAATCATACTCTGCATTGGGAAGTTCGATGGAATGATCTCCAAATACATCTCGTTTTCCTATTTCGTTAAAGGAAGATTTGGTGATGTTGCGGTTATAATTTCTCTCAACCCAGTTTTTCAAACGCGCAAAAGTGGGAAAACTTTCAATAAGTTCATACTCTTCAATATTTTTAGAGGGGATATTAATAGAGTAATGCTTATCATTCTCATTCTGGGGAGCATTTGTGAGAATATTGCCTTTAGTCTTTTTATAAATAAGGTACTCACCATTATTATACTGCCGCTGTTCATCCACAGCCTGCATGAATTCATCACTGGCTTTGATGGAAATATTAGCGAAGCGAACCTGAGTATTTTCCATCACCTGCTTCTTAATTGTTTCCAGTTCTTGTGAATCAAAAAGTCCTGACCAGTTACATTGATCCACAATTTGATTGGTTACCCAGTTAGGAACTTTTTTCACTTTCAGAAAATGTTGAATATCAGGATGTTTCACATCAATGGTGAGCATGAGGGCTCCCCGTCTTCCGCTCTGTCCGATGAGCCCTGTGGTCAGTGAATAGAGTTCCATGAAAGACACGGCTCCTGTAGATGAGTCTGCTGCATTATGGACAACGGAGTCCTTTGGCCGCAAGGAAGATATATCCACACCGATACCTCCGCCATAGGAATAAGTTCGGGCACACTCGTAGGCAGCTTTATAAATGGAATCTATTTCGTCTTTATGGATTTTTGTGACAAAGCAATTCGCTAAAGTTTTTAAACGGTAAAGATCACCGGCTCCGGCTAATACTCTCCCGCCGGGAATAAACCGCCCGTTGAAAAGCTCATCATAGAACTTGGCTGCCCATTTTTTCTGTTTGGCTTTTGTTCCTTCAACGGTGGCCAGAAAAGCGCTTAACCGTTTAAATACATCCTCAGGTTTATTCTCGATTACCTTATTGTCTAAATCTTTTAAAAAATATTTTTTATCATAAATGTTTTTAGCTAACTCATTATCACCAAGATAGTCTTCATGCAGTGGCAGCTCGCCTGTCTTCTGCATCTCTGTTATATGTTTAAATAATTCACGATAAGTCTTCACCCGTGTTTTACCAATCACATCAACAGTTTTACCTTTATGGTTAAACATTTTTTCAATGAGTCTCAATGACATAATTCTTCCTACAGAATAAGTTATTTTAATTTTTATGTTTTCGGATGAAAAGGCAGACTACCTTCCCAACCCTGTATGGATTATCTCCTTAGAGGATGAGATGATCAGGCTAAACTGATATAGCTTCAGGCGCTATATCTTCCAGTTGGAGGCTGGAATTTTGCTATTTTGCGTTTAGTTTCCCGTCGGATAAGTAAAGCTATGCAACACAATATACGCCTATCTCTTATAAAAAATATACCGTATATTGTGGTCGTCAGCAAAATGAAAATTTTGGAAAATCAGATTAATTTGCTTCTAAACGGATATATTCTTAGCAATCAGTATGATAAAAATCTCAGAAATGAAATCGTAGGATTCCCCCTCTCTCGCATGTGAAATTTATAATAAATTTCCATATCCAATTAAATCATAAATCAATTATTTTTCAATAAATATTCAATGAAAGCATATTTAGATCTGGTAACAGAAGTTTTAGAAAACGGTATTCAAAAACCTAACCGTACCGGTACAGATACCCTCATGGTTTTTGGATATCATTATAAGGTAAATCTGAAAGAAGGGTTCCCTCTGCTGACCACCAAAAAGGTATTCTTCAATTCCGTCATCCGAGAACTCCTCTGGTATTTATCCGGGGATACCCATATCAGAGATCTGCGAAAACATACTAAAATCTGGGATGCATGGACTTCAGAAGATAAGAACTGGGAGGTGGGAAAAATGTATGGCTATCAATGGGTGAAATGGGATAAGTATGAACAAACAAGTGGAAATGGTACTGTGAATCACAGCCATATTAATCAAATACAAAATGTGATTGACTTGATTAACACAAACCCCGAATCAAGACGGATGGTAGTGAGTGCCTGGAACCCCGCTGTGCTTGATGAAGTTGCCCTGCCCAGTTGTCATGCTTTCTTTATTTTCAATGTAATTAACGGGAAATTAAACTGTCATCTCACGCAGCGCAGCGGAGATATTGCCTTAGGCATCCCCTTTAATCTTGCCTGTTATGCTACCCTGACCCAGATGGTCGCTGAGGAAACTAACCTGGAATTGGGAGAGTTTTCCCACTTTATCAATGATGCCCATATTTATGTTGATCATGTGGAGGGTTTAAAGGAGCAAATTAAAAGACAGCCCCTTCCTCTCCCCAGACTTGAGATCGCCTCAAAACCATTCTGGGAGTTGAAATTTGAAGATTTCACTCTCCATGATTATACCTACCATCCCCCCATAAAATTTCCCGTGGCAGTCTAAAATGGAAATACATTTGATTTGGGCTCAGGATTTGAATGGCGGCATTGGAAAAGACGGATCCCTGCCCTGGCATATTTCTGAAGATCTAAAAAACTTTAAGAAACTCACGCTGAACTCCACCGTAATCATGGGGCGGAAAACCTGGGACTCCCTCCCTGTTAGACCATTGCCAAAAAGAGAGAATATTGTTCTGTCCGGCACCCCCTTAACAGAGGTAACCAGTTTTCAATCCATCGAAGAATGCATCGAATATCTCCATGCATCTCATACGGATAAAGCCTTTATAATCGGTGGGGCACAGGTATATCGAAATTTCATCCACAGAGCAGACGAACTGCACATTACTATTGTAGAGGAAGTAACCGAAGGAATTGATACTTTTTTTCCCGTCACTCTGGGGACTATAATGAACGAATATGAAAAAATTGAGGAAAATCCCCTAAATGCTTCTACCACCTATTCCCGCTGGGTGCGTATATAAAATTAACCGATAAAAACCAGATAAGCTCCCAACATGGCAATGAATATTGCCAACACTCTGCGCTTTGTGAAAGGCTCACCTAAAAATATCCTGGCAAAAATTAAAATAAAAATTGTTGCTGTCTGATTAAGAATACTGGCAGTGGAAGCTTTAGTCAGACTCATACCCACTATCCAGAAAGAAATACCCAGATAGGTTGCAAAGACTGATCCGCTGATAAGGGGAACCCAGACTTCTTTGTCTGCAAAGGGTTTCAATAAATTCTGTGTTCTGGATTTGTAAAGAAAAATAAGAAGGGGAATTATAAAGGCAGGAATCATTCGAAACCCGGCAAACCAAAGCTGCTTTCCTAAATCCCCCTGGAACTTGGTCAACACCGGTTTCATAAGAACAATGCCAAATGCCATCATTCCTATAGCCATGATACTAAGGAGAATTCCATACTTCAATCGGCTGCGGTCAACAGGAATATGCTGTAATTTGACAGAGGCGAAAATGATGGCTCCAATAATGAGAGCACCACCCAATAGTTGAAGAGGAGTTAATTGTTCCCCCAGCATTAAAAAGGCAAAAATTATAACGAAAGGACTATACACCGTATCCACCAATGCTGAAATGCCTGCACCTATTATATTGAGAGCATGTAAAAATATAATATCTGCTAAACCGATTCCAATTACACCACTTACAATCAACCTGAAATAATCTTCATTTGTTACGAAATCAGGATGCAGCAATGGCTGTCCTAACAAAATCAGTGTCAGATAAATCAGGGATGCCCCCAGGGTATTTTTAAATAAATTCAATGAGACAGGATGAATTTTCTCGCCGGTTTTTTTCAGCATGACCACTGCGAATGCCCAGAACACTGCACTGCACAAAGAAAGGACTTCACCTGCATAGGGGAAGGTAATCTTCATATTTTCAGGGGATTTTTGTTAGAAATCCAACCCCATGGTGAGATACCATTTTCGATTGGAAATAGTTCCCTTATGTGGATTATACTGCCAGGCAAAATCCAATTGCCAGGGGAAGCCGAGAAAAACAAACCGGGGACCAAATCCATAGGACATGAGCCACCCTGTATAATCTGTACTGCTGCCCCAACTGTCTTCATTCCAAAATGCGGGGTAGTCATGATTCCAGGCAACCCCGAGGTCTGTGAAAACAACCCCGTTGATCTGCCCCAAATATTTAATGGTGGGAAAATAATACACAAGGAAGGGGAGACGTAATTCAAGATTCGCTAATAAAACATTATTACCCATATTGTTTGAAATTTTAATTCCTCTCAGGGGCATGGCATACTCTGAAAAATACAGCTCTTCGATAGAAGGATCACCTGAGCCGGTAAAATAACGGTCTGAAATTCTGTCTGAAGAAAATAACCAGGGCACCCCTCCCAGCCTGAACTTCTGCGCATTTTTTCCCCAGTTGGTTCCACCAAAAATTCTCCCTGCAAAACTGACACCATTAAACAACCGATAATATTTTCGGGCATCAAAGGTTGCAGAATGGAAAGTGAGAGAGCGTTGATTAATCCCGGGGCTGCTGCGGTATTTCATATAGAATCGTGAGCCTTCCACCGGGTGGGTGTAGGACCAAAGGGCATTGTCCCAAATATACTTTACCGAAGGTATGAGAGTTGTAAATGAGGTGATGTATTCATCATCATAATTATAAATCCTGCCGTATTCATCCTCAACGGGAATAAGGTTGGATTCAATGATATGATTCAAATCCAACCCTGCATCAAAGCGGGTAAAACGAGTTACAGGTCTGCTGGCATTCACATTCAAACCAAGGTTTTGATATAAACGGATATCATTATAATTAAAACTTGGACTAAATTGATAGGCTAAGTGATAAAAGACAAAATTCCAATCTACCTTATAGGGTAGCAGCCGATAATGCACAAAATAATCAGAACGCTGAAGGTCCACCACCATTTCTGTACCCAGTTGTAATTTATGGTCGCCTAATATATCACTGAAGAGAAAATAGGCCATGCCCTGGCCGCCAAAGCGTGTATCAAAGGCATAGTATGCCTGGGCAAAATCCAGAGTGAAACGAGTTTTGTACAGATGGGTTCGATATATACCGGAGCTGTCATATACCTGAGTAGTATCCAATTCTACTACCTGATCTGTGGAGGGGACTTCTGTGGTGGCATCCAGGCCAGAGAAAACATAATTTTTATATTTCCAGCTGTCTGTGTCTGCTCTGTTTGTGCTGTCATCTTTTCTTAATAACGGGTCCTCTGTTTTCTCTAAGGTCCACCCTGCCGGCTCAACCTTAACCGCATCATTTAGCTTTTCCTTTGGATTTTCCAGAGTATAAATATCATACCCTCGGTTATAAAACCCGGTGAAAATCAGCTGGGTATCATCTCCATTCCAGGAAAGCTGAGTGATACCGGTAAGCACATTGGTAATGGACTTGGGTTGTTCTACTGACTTTTGCTTCAGATAAATATTATTGATACCACTTTCATCTGAAATATAGGCCATGGTACTACCGTCTCTTGAAATACAGGGATAGGTCTCATTAAATTCTGAACTGGTTAATCTGCGGATTTTATTATTGCTCAAATTCAGGGAGTAAATATCCGTTTGTTTAAAAATATGTCCTTCCGGCATTATAGAGATGCCTGTCTCTATAATTTCATTCCTGTCAGAGATAAAAACAAGTGAGTCCCCATCAGGATACCAGGATATTTGATCATCTGAGAACCAATCATTGGTCAGGTTGGTCAGTTTTCCCGTTTCCAGATTAAAAAGGTAAATGTCACTGTTCTTCCCGTTGTTTCCAATGAAGGCTATTTCTTCATGTCCGGGTCTCCAGGCAGGGCGAAATATTCCTTCCATATCCAGGCGATGCTTAGTCTTTTCCTCTGTTTCCATATCCACTATAAAAAGGGCGTCTGATTTGCCTGATTTTGCTGCAAAGGCAAGAGACTTTCCATTGTCTGACCAGGTGATTCCCGGTTTTAGAATATGTAATTCTTCAAATTCTGAACTTCGCTCACCCTGAATAATTTTTTTTATAAATCTACCATCTTCAGCGGATATTAAATATAATGCCATGGGACCTGCTTTGTTTGAAAATATGGCGATTCTGCTGCCATCGGGAGAAATAGCAGGAGCCACATTATAGGTGTTTTCCAGCTTTTCATGGTCTGTGAGCTGCCGGGCTATTTCTTTTACATTTTTTCTGTTGGTTACATCAGGCCAATATTGTTCTTTTAAATATTGATGCCATTGATCATTTAGTTTTTCAAAGTCAACGCCTAAGGCTCTTTTAAAGCCAGTTTCAACATTGTTTGCTTTTTTAAGCTGGTAAAATATTTCGGCAATGGATTCCTCACCCCACTTGGAAGTAATAAAATTCCACACGGACTGCCCGCCGCGGTATGCCATATACCCCGTTAATTCTCTGATTTCAGGGAAGGTCTCCCAGTTGATAGCTAAGTCTCTGATCCACATTTCGGAGTTAGTATCCCATCCACTGGATAGATATTCTGCTAATCCTTCATTCATCCACAAGGGGATGCGAACCTTAATGGAGCTGGCCAGCATATTTCTCAGACTTCCGCCATAGACAGAATCATTGATAAAGGCATGGACTAGTTCATGGTGAATGACATGTTTAAATTCCTGATTGGAAGCATCAAAAGGGATAACAATGCGGTTTTTGTAAAGCTCCGTTACTCCGCCAATTCCTTCAAACATATAGCTGTCAACCACGTTGGTTTGTTGAAAATCGTTGTGAGAGTTATAGACAATGATGGATACACGGTTTTTCAACCTCCAATCCAGTCGGTCTGAAATTTTCAAATAAGCTGCTTCAGCTTCTCTTGCAGTAAACTCAGCGTGAGAACGCCCATCTTCAGCATAGTAAATGTCAAAGTGTTTAGATTGAATGAACTCCCAGGTAAAGTCATCATATTGAACGATATTCTGCCCGAACTGACCAAAACAAAGTTGGATGATTCCAAAAATTCCTGCTAATCCTATTTTCAGCTGCATTTTCATTAAATGTATTAACTTCCTGAATTGTTCAGGAAAAAGAGGCACAAAAGTAACCCGTTCTGCTTATTTACCGCAGGTATTTTTATATAAATCCCTTTATTTTTTTATGAAGTCAAACTAACAACCCTCTAATTTTAACTATGTACAAACTTCCGGTATATTTTGTCTCCGATAATCATTTCAAGATGGATGTGGATCAGTCTGAAGGAGAGCGCCGACAAAAATTGTACCATGTTTTTGAGGTAATGAAATCCACAGGCGGTACTTTGGTTATTGGAGGGGATTTCTTTGATTTCTGGTTTAATTATCAACATGTAATTCCGGCAGGGTATTCTGATTTGTTAGAAAAACTGGAAGAATTGTATCATTGCGGTATTCATATCTGTTATGTGTTGGGAAATCATGATTTCTGGGATTTTGGCTACTTTAATAAAAAATTCGGTGCAGAGGTAATTGATGGAAACCTACAATTTTCTCACAATTCGGAAAAAATTCAGGTGACCCATGGAGACGGATTACTACAAAATGACAGAGGGTATCGTCTCATGAAAAAAGTTATTCGCAATAAGATTTCCATCGCCCTTTTTCGGCAGTTTCACCCAGACTGGGGGTGCAGCCTTGCTCAAAAAGTATCCAAAGCCAGCGGGCATTATCACCACCACGATAATAAGTCTGAAGCAATCAGAGCAGAAATGAAAGAGTATGCCAAAACTCAGTGGCGGCAGGGATATTCTACCGTTTTGATGGGGCACTATCATCAAAAAGGAATCGTGACTGAAAATGGGAATACTCTGATTTTTCTGGGGGATTGGCTCCGTCATTTTACGGTTACTCGTTTAACGGCAGAAGGTTGGTGGCAGGGCGACTGGAATGAAGTTTAGATTTCTCTTGTTTTACCTTTAAATATTGAGGGAAATTTTACTTTCGTATTCCATGCAAAACCTCTTTTCAATCAACTTCAGAACACTATTATTCCTCCTAGCAGGAATAATAATCTTTACTGGCTGTGCACGCATCACCAATTACACCCTTGAAGATGTGGAAAAACAACGACTGAACTTTCTGAATGGCAAACAGAAATCCCTGGTACTGCTAATGGAAATTTATAAAGATCCCCAGCAGTCTTATGAAGTACGCTTAGCGGCGATGCGGGCGTTGTCTGAGAGCAGAGACCCTATGGTAATTCGGGATATTCAAAGCACAGTTGGATCTGCCAGTTTAATTGAACTTGATTTGATGAAGGAAGCAATTCAAATTCTTTTAGAATACGATGATGTTGCATCCACTGATTCCCTCATTGCCGCACTCACCGCAACTGAAGAAAAATCTATTGAAATCCGCTCTGACCTATTAGAAGCTGTAGGGAAAAATGGCACCAAAGATGAAGTATATATGCTCATTAAACTCTATGAAGTAAGTAAAAAGAGTAATGCCAGAATGAACTTCCTTTTGGCAGAGGCATTGGGGAGAATTGGCGATGAGAAAGTAATTCCTATTTTAATGGAAATGGCTAAGAATAAAAACCTCCCTGTAGAGACCCGCAGCAGAGCAGTAGAAGTTCTGGCAAAAAAAGATGCCCCTGAACTTGTGGACTTCTTTGTAGAAATGTTAGGTGACCCCGGTACGCGGGATAAGGTGAATGAATATGCCTTTAATGTTATGGGAGATATGCCGGAAGAAAGAATGATAATGGCATTGGTGGAAGCCTATCAAACAGGCCGCCATAAATATTATTCGCTGCTGAATACCGTCATGGGTAGTTTGGATAATTTTGACAATCCCGAAATTAAATCTATTTATCTTGAAATTGCACAGACGACAGATTTCCCCGGTAATATCCGCCTCAAAGCCTTTAAGGGATTAACCCGCTATTCTGATCCAGAGGTGATTGAGGGGATTGTTGAACTCTTAAATGACCCTGCCAACTATATTTATTATAACGAAATTGTTGGCATGCTGCATGATTATGGGGTATATAAAGATTATCAAGATGAGCTGCGAATGGCGGCATTTCGTGCCATGCAGAAAGAATCGGGGCAGAGCAGCTTTACGAATGAATAAAATTTTCCTATTCCCATTACTTTTACTTTTCATCATACATTGCGGGGGAAAGGGAAAAGCTGTTCCAAGCCCCGAGGAAAAAATTCCCTCCTCGCCTGCAGCAGGGTTCACCGATACTCTGGCGGCTGCCATTAATGAACCATCGGAAATGTCTCCCGCAGCAGACCACTTTTATCAATTAGAGGAATCCATTGCAGATATCCAGGAGGAAGTGAACCGGTTAAAAGCACAAGTAATGGAATATGACTACCACCCGCCTGAAACGGATTATACCCGGCAATTGAAAGAACTTCTTGATAATCCGCCTCCGGCACATAAAGTCACCTTGAAAAACGGATCTGTTATTGAAGGAACTATCCTAAAGGATAAAGTGAGTTATATTTCTGTGAAAACTGAACTGGGCAGAATCACCATCCCCAAAGATGAAATTGAGTATATTGAGGATTTAGTTTTACCTACAGCGGAAATTGTCTTTATCGGCCATGGAACCGAAGAAGCCATTGACGGAATTTATTTTTATAAGGGCAAAGTCATGAATCAGGGGGCGCGCCGGGCAGATTTTGTCAGAGTGATCTATAATTTATGGAATGATGCAACTGAACTCATTTTATCTGACTCAACTTTTATTGAAGGAACGCAAACCATCTACCGCTCAGGAATAGTTACCGATACCGTATTAGAACCCCGGCAGTCTGCAAGATTTACTCTTGAAATACCCCTGGCTGACAGTATCAGCATTTCTTATGTAACCAGGGAAGTCCGCTGGGAAATTTTCGACTAAATAAGATTAAGTCATTCATATTTTAGTAAGGGTTACGTCCTAAAAACCCCTTAATTTTACCCCATGGTAAATAAGGCAATACTTACCTGCCTGTCAGTGATTATTCTTTCCTGCGGCGATGATTACATTCGCACCTATACTCTTCCAAAACCAAAACAATCCCAACCGGAGAATATTTCACCACCAGTGGCTGAGGCACCTACACTTCAACTCATTTGGGAAAAACCGGATAGTTGGCTGCCCTCGGAAGGTTCTAGTATGCGACTGGCAAGCTTTGATTTTCCTTATCAGGGTGATACCGGGGATATATCTCTTATTCAATTAGGCGGTGATGGCGGTGGTATCGCAGCAAATATTAACCGCTGGCGTACCCAATTAGGATTGCAACCTGTTATTGTTTCACTAATTGAAAATGAAATTACCAGAATTCAGGGAAAATTAGGAGAATATATTTATGTACCTATCCGGAATGAAGAATCTAACCAGGCATTTCTTTGCGCCATAATCCCCTCTGGTGAAGTTACTTATTTTGTAAAAATGTCATCCAAGGCAGGTACAGCTGTTGCAGGAGAAGCTGATTTTAAATCCTTTTGTTCATCCCTGCATTTCAATTAATTAACTCTACATTAACCGATTAGAAATATCTTGATTCGTTATTTAAAAGATCCCCGTATTTTTGTTTTCACCATAGTTTGGATGATGATTCTCGTATTTGCCGGTACCATTGCCCAAAAAGATATGGGGCTGTTTGCTGCACAAAATAAATTCTTTTCATCTTGGATAATCTGGCTTTGGTATTTTCCTTTCCCCGGTGGCCGCTTGACTATGGTCATTATGACAATTAATCTGCTATTCTTTTTCTTTAACAAAAGCATTTGGAAATTAAATAAGCTGGGGATCGTCATTTTACATATTGGCGGAATACTCCTGTTAGCCGGCGGTGGTCTTACTGCAATTTACAGCACTGAGGGAAATATGGTTATTGATGAGGGAGCATTTTCTGATTTTGTGGAGGATTATCATAATATGGAGTTAACCGTAATTAATACCTCTCATAAAAAAATCGATTCTTATACGGTTTTTGACCAGCCATTGCTGAAACAGGGGACAATACTTCAGCATCCCCACCTCAATTTTAAAATAGAGGTGTTGAATTTTTTCAAAAATTGTGAACCTATCCGCCGAGACACTGACCCAGGGGTCCACTATAAAGGGATGATGAAAAACTTTACCCTCACTGAAAGACCAGTAGAAAAAGAAGATAACTGGAACCGCCCCGGCATTGTCTTTGAAATCTCCGGTACAGCAACCACCATTGACGGAGTTTATGGATTGTTCCTGGGACAGAATATTCCCCAATCCATTACCGTTAAAGAATTAAAATATGAACTTGTTTTCAGAAGACAGAGAACCTATTTACCTTTTTCTATTGAATTAATTGATTTTAAAAAAGTACTGCATCCCGGTACTAATATGGCCAAATCTTATAGTTCAGAAGTGAATCTCATTGAAAATGGAATCGGAAAGAAAAAGCTGATACAAATGAATGAACCTCTAAGACATGGTGGTTATACTTTCTATCAGGCATCCTTTATGGAAGGCCAACTCCATGAAACAACGGTACTGGCAGCAGTGAAAAATTATGGCAGAATGTTTCCTTATATATCCAGTATTATCATGTGTATTGGTTTGCTGTTTCATCTGGGTATAAAACTACCAGACCTGTTCAAGAAAATTAATAAGTCATGAAGTTTACCTCTACTCTAATGCTGTTTTTATCTCTTTCTCGATTTGTCCTTGGCGGAATGGAATTTGGGGATATTCCTGTACATGAAAATGGGCGAATCAAACCGCTGGACACTTTCTCCAGAAACCAGCTTTTATCATTGTATGAGAAACGAACATTAAAGTCTGATGCCCTTCCTGAAGATGAAGCTGGTAAAGCAGTAGAGGCAGTAGATTGGCTTCTTCACCTAACTACAAATCCCGATGACAATGATAGGTTTCATGTCTTCAATATACGCAATCCTCAGGTGGTAGGGAGTCTGGGACTAGAATGGCGGAAGAATCATTTATACAACCGTATGGAAGTCCTTTCAGGCATTCAGCATCAAATCAATTATATAGCCGATATCCAGGGGAAATCTGAAGAACAGCTCACTGAATTTGATAAACAGATGTTGAGAATTTACGGAAATATCATTCGTTTTCAGGAACTGAGTTATTCCTTTACCTGCCTTCTTCCGTTGGTAACTATAGAAAATGAAACCATTGCCAAAAAACTAAGGGTAGAAAAAGGAACGAAATTAAGCTATTTCCAGATTGTACGAAATATTGATGCCATAAATGAACCTCTGAAAGCCTTACTGAATAAGGAAGAGTCTCAGTGGAGTGCAGAAGAAAAAGAGGTGAAACGGATTGTTACTCAATTAAATGACATTGGACAGGATAATTTTGCAGTTTCCATTAAAATTGTTCCACCTGAAAATGCTGATGACGAAGCGGAATGGTTATCTCCCTGGGAAATTATGGAAAGCCGTGAATTAGGCGAAAGGCAGGAGAAACTATTAGTAACTTTAGAAAATTACCTTCAGGCTTATTTGCAAAATGACAAAGCAAAGAGTACAAATGCACTTACCCAATATGAACAAATATTACTCTCTGATTTCAATCAATTATTAAGCGTTAAAAACCTCAAAACCGAATCATGGATGAACCATACAAAATTATTTTATAAGAGTATGGCATTTTATCTTTTATCCTTTATTTTGTTATCCCTTTCCTGGGTATTTAAACCGGAAATACTACGGAAAATCTCATTCAGTTCCCTGCTAATTGGCGTGGGGTTTCATGCCTATGCAATTTACCTGCGGATCATTGTCATGCAAAGACCCCCCGTCTCCACCCTGTATGAATCCGTCATTTTTGTCAGTCTAATCGGGGTTGTGAGTGCCGTTATTTTAGAGTATTCAAGAAAAGATGGTATCGGAGTATTCGCTGGATCAGTCTGTGGAATTATTCTTCATTTTGTTGGATTTGGGTACGCAAATGATGGGGATACTCTGGGTATGTTAGTAGCAGTATTAAATTCCAATTTTTGGTTAGCGACGCATGTAACTACCATTACCATTGGCTATGGTACATCTTTATTTGCTGGTTTGCTGGGACATATTTATTTAATTCAGGCAATCCGATCTCCGGAGGATAAAGCACACCTGAAAACTATTAATTCCAATATGTTTGGGGCTACCCTCTTTGCTCTGTTTTTTACTCTGTTCGGAACTATTTTGGGAGGTATCTGGGCTGATCAGTCCTGGGGGAGGTTCTGGGGATGGGATCCTAAAGAAAATGGTGCATTGCTTATTGTCATGTGGCAAATCATGATGCTGCATATGCGCCTTACCGGATTGGTAAAACCTATGGGATTTGCCCTGGGATTGGTTCTCAATAATATTGTGGTCATACTGGCATGGTTTGGTGTGAACCTGCTTTCAGTAGGATTACACAGTTATGGATTCGCCAGCGGTATCGCAATTAATATTGCCATTTTTATAGCTGTAGAGGTTTTTTCAGGATTTGGAACCTACTTTTGGGCAAGTAACCGAAGGTTGAAACTTAAATCATAATCTGTCTATATTAAGTCTGCTTTATGAGGAGACTCCTACCATTTTTTCTTCTATTTTTTGCCTGTACAACTGAATCTCAAACTGGGTGTGGGAAGGGATTTACGGAAATAAACAGCCAATGCTATCATGAGGGTGATTTGAGAATTTTGCAGCAGTTTATTGACAATAGCAATGGTAGTATTACTTCAAAACTTGACTCTGACAGCAATGGAAGCATTGAACCCCTGGAACTTCAATTTCAAAAGTGGAATGAGCAAGGACGCCTGCATTTTTTATGGCTGTATGATCGCGGCTTGTCAGGAGTAATTCCAGATTCAATTGGTGAGCTTATTTTCTTAGATACTCTGAATTTAGCATATAACTCTCTCACCGGAAGTATTCCTGAAAGTATTGGAAATTTAAAACAGTTAAATTGGCTATATGTGTATGTGAATGAACTTTCAGGAAATATTCCCGATTCTGTCTGTGCTATTTATTCAAATCTTACTCATTTCCAATTTTATCAAAATAAGTTCTGCCCTCCCTACCCTTCCTGCATTCCCGAGGAGAAAATTGGGGCTCAGATTACAGCAGATTGTAACTAATATTCAGTATTACCAGATTTAATTTGATCTGTATCATACAGTCGTTTTAAACTTAGGCAAAGTAAGGCAGGAGAAAACTATGATTCAGAAACAAAACCCAAACTATGTGAGGACTCCCCAATTTGATTTTGGCACCAAGGTCATATCAACCGAATCCGGTATTGAATACTGCGTAGAATTTATAGACGAAGATAAGAAACAAACCCGACTCCTTTGGTTTAAGCAGGGTGGTGAATATATCAGACTGAATGCTAAAATCTATAATTAGGGATTTCTCATATTACCAAAAAAAGCCCTCAATGAAATTCACTGAGGGCTTTTTTTATTCTGTAATTTTTGTTAATGATTTACATAAACCCGCAGGTCTTTTACACCAAAATCTTGGTAGTCAGATTCAACAATAGCTCCACTGCTGTAACTTAGTGACCAGTCAGTAGAAACTCCGGAGTTTAAGGCAAAATTTTTCATAGTTGAAGAACCACCAAATATATGTGAATAAGTATCGTCTTTATAAAAAGATGCTTCAATATACCAAGGAGGTTGAATGGATGAAGAGCCAGTATTTTTTACTGTCCCTTTAATCATAAATTTCGATGTTAATGCATAGGTAGAGTCAACAGAAAACTCCACATGGGTGATTTCCAGTACATCATCAGAACCTACCGGCCTTGAACCGCATCCTTCCGAATTTATCATAAATGCAGAAACGATAAGCAAACAAAAAGAAACTAATCTCATAATTAACCTCCAATCTTTTTGAAATTTACAGGGTTAGAGAAATAGGATGCAAGAGGAAGATAATTCAGTTAAACTAATAACCCACTGTTCTCACTTCAGAGTAATAAAAAAGGTCATAATCTCTTCGATAAATGACCCTTTGTGCCGCGAGAGGGGCTCGAACCCCCACGCCGTAAAGCACTGGTTCCTAAGACCAGCGTGTCTACCAATTCCACCATCGCGGCAAGATGGGAAATTTACAGGGATTTTAATGTGTTACACCATAATCTATTAATACCCTGTTTCACAACTGGCATACGGTGCTAAAGGGTCGGTAGTTGAACAGGTAAACCTTTGATAGGAGGATATATCCAACCACATTAATAGCGCAGTGACTATTATCGGTTTACCACGTCTTTTTCTGTTACTACCATTTGAAAGTTGCCTGAACAGGGAAATGGTCAGATAGATTTTTTTCCCCCTTTTCTTTCAAGGTAAATCCTAAAATTTTTCTTTGAATCTTTTCAAACTGAAAGCTGCCCCTTTTTACTAAAATATAATCTAATAATTGCCTGGGTTGTCCTAATGTGGAAAACTGTATCTTGCCCAGTAATGGTCCATTTTTTAAGTTTAATTGATTTAATAATTGGCTAAGATGGGAGGGTTGAGAAATATTCAAATCACCACAGAAAATTAATGGGGTATCGTCTGATATATTGGGAATGATCAATTTTTGGTTTATTTCTTCATACTGATTTTTCCGAATCCAGGGAAACTGAGTTTCATAGTCCGCCTGGAGGTGTGTATTGATCAGGAAAATCTGTTGACCCCCTTTTTCAACAGTGTATAATTTTGCACCTTTCGACGACATCCAGTCCCATCCCTTCAATAATGAAAATGAAATTTCATCAATGAGCTTCAGAGGTATTTTACTGATAGCCCATAATCCGCTGTTGGTTTTAAAAAATACAGTCTGATCATGAGGTTCAATTTGATAGGGATATATGGATTGTAGTTTCCCATATATTTGGGAACGAAGTGTTTTTGAAAATCCTTCTTGAAATAAAATGACATCAAACCCTTCTATACTCAAAAGGAAATCTGCAATATTCTCTGTTCTTTTATCTGAATTTAAAAACCAACCATAGGGAGGGGGCAATAATTTAATATTCCAGGAAAGTATTTTTAATTGGTTTACATGGGGAGAATTATTGCCTCCATATCCAAATTCACTGATAAGCAGGCACACTATTCCTGTGAAAATTAATTTACGGATCATTTCGTCTGGGGATTCAATTTATTTCTTTTCTGCAAAGGATTCTAAATCCAGCATCATTTGGGGAAGATAGCGTTGGTTGGCTTTTTCAACAATCCAACCTGGTATGGAACCACCGGGGTCAGTACATACCCTGTAAATGACAGTATTTTCATCAACACCGGAGATGATATCCCAGCTCCCGAAATTCACTTTGGGTATAACCACCCTTTTCGTCTCGATTTCATTTAATTTATAATCAGCAGCTACCCAATGAATTGTATTTTCCTGCAGATGAGAATTAAAACAATATAGCCTTGGGTCAAGAAGGGGAATATCAATTATTTGATAGGCAAGATAGCGATTTTCTGAAATCGTTTCAAATATTCCTGCATCTGTTATAAATGCTTCGGGGAAAATTGTAGTGGACTCTTCCACAAGCCAGGCTGTTTCAACGAGTTTCTTTCCATCAACTTTTGTTTTGAGTTCGGCTTTAAATGCATTTAAGGGGGAAACGGTAAGGGATTTTGCATACACTTTTACTTTCTCATTTTCAGAGACCACCTGCCATCCTGAATCACTTTGAAGCTCTTCCCAACCCGGTGGATAGGTGAGTGCTTCATTTCCCCATAAACCGGCAAGTGAAATAGTGTATAGGAAGAACGCCTTTACCACTTTAATTCCTCTCTGATTAAACCTGTATTTCGAACCATTCATTTGTTCTGCAATAAATTCATATTTACATTGAAATAGACCCTTTGCGGAAATCTGTATTACCTATCATAATATTTACTGCCACTGCAAAACCCTTTAAGGCTGCAGCTTTGGCTTTATCCAAAACTGTTTCAATCTCCGACTCCTCATTAATAATAAAACCTTTTCCGCCTAATGCTTCCACGGCATGGTGATAATTTGAAGGAGCTAATTCCGTACTGACTGCATCATTGAGAATTTCTTTTTGGTCACGGGCGATTTGGGTCCAGCCGGCATCATTTCCTATAATGGCGATGACAGGAATTTTATGACGAACAAAACTGTCAAATTCTATCAGACTATAACCAAAGGCTCCATCCCCGTAAATCGCCCACACCACTGCATCCTGTGTGGAGAGTTGAGCACCCAATATAAATCCAGCTCCCACACCTAGAGTTCCAAACACTCCCGGGTCCAGCCAACCTCTGATAGATTTTGGTTTAAGAATATAGGAGCCGGTAGCTACAAAATCTCCACCATCGGCAACAATGATATCTCCCTCACCGATGAAGCTATTGAGAAGGGTAAACAGCTTTAAAGGATTAACCTTCCCAACCTTGATTGAGGATTGTTCGGTGATTGTACTTTCTTTTTGTTTATTCCTTTTTTGTATGATTTTGTGCCAGTTTTCTCTATTTTGGAGACCAATACTCTCTGAGGCTTTGCATAAAAATTGAGCAGGATGATACTGCAAAGCAAGATTGGGTTTTCTGTTTAAATATAAATCGGAGCGACTTAGATTAATTGATATGAGTTTGGCTTTACGATTTATATGTCTGCCATAATCCAACCGAAAATCACAGGGGACACCGCCTAAAATGACCAAATCTGCCTCCTTCAGGATGGATTTTCTCTCATGACGATAAATTGGCAGGGAGGTATCAGAGAGCAATCCCCTGGCCATTCCTGAAACATAAACCGGCAATTGAAGTCTGCTGATGGACTCTGTAAAACTTTTATCAATTTCCATCCCCTGCATTGCCTGACTGCCAATCAGTAAAACAGGTTTTTCTGCAGAATTTACCATTTCCTGAAAACGGGATAATTGCAGAGCTGAAATTGCTGAGACCTTTTGAGTTTCCCTAACTTTAACAATTTTTTCTTTACCTTTGAATATTCGGTTCACATTCCAGTTCAAATAGGTTGACATCCACCAGGGCATTTTCCCTGAACCTGACTTTAATCCGTACCATTCCTTTACTATTGATTCTGGATATAAAATATCTACGGGAATTTCAACATATACGGGCCCAGGAGTACCTGTAAGGGCTGCCTGGATGGCTTCCTTTAGTATCGGTGCAAGACCCCTCACTCTTTTTATGGTATTACTATATTTTGTTATCGAAGCTACCAGAGCTATGTGATTAATATCCTGCAAGCTGCCGCGGTTTTTTAATACGGTTGCTGTTGCGCCACCGATTATTAATACAGGCACCTGAGCCATTTGTGCATTTTTTATAGCAGTAATGGTATTGGTCAGGCCTGGGCCTGCTGTGACTGCTGCTACCCCAATGCAGCCTGTCATTCGCGCCAATGCATCTGCTGCAAATACAGCTGTTGCTTCATGGCGTACATCAATTACTTTTACCCCTGACTGATTACAAGCTGTCAAAATAGGGGAAATATGTCCCCCGCAGAGGGTGAATATGTACTTGGTGGAATATTCACGCAGGATTTCAGTTACTACATTTCCGCCGTGTCTTTCAATCGTCATAAAGCCTGCCTTGTGTTATACACCACACATGGTTTCCCGTTCCATTGCCAATCTCTCAATTCATCATCCTTAATTCTTTGACTGAAATGGGTCAAAATAAGTCGCTGCACCTTTGCTCTGTCAGCTATTTCCATCGCTTGCAGCTGGGTGGAATGAAAATGCTCCCGTGCTTTAATTCTGTTCTCGTGAGTAAAGGTTGCTTCATGAATGAGTACATTTGCATTTTCCGCAAGTTTGACGGCATTATCGTTGGGAAGTGTATCGGTTATAAAAACAATATTTTTTTCTGAATCAGAAATACTATATCCCCAACAAGGAATTTTGTGAATCATCTCTCCTACCTTAAATTCAATTCCATTTTTTAAATTTCCCATGGGATTTTCTTCTACATTTATCCAGTGCAATTCCTGTTTTGCATTGGTTTTAAATAATTCAAACCCCTTTAATACAAAGTCCTCCAGATCAGGCGGCCCTATTAAAGTCAATGGCGAGGTAATACCAAATAATTTTCTATAGAACAAAAGGGGTATCAGTCCCCCGCAGTGGTCAGGATGTAAATGAGTAATACAAATATAGTGAAGATTTTTCCATTTATAGCCCTGCTTCTGCCAGTTCAAATAGGTTCCTTCTCCACAGTCTATCATGATATCAAATTTTGAGGTAGAAATAACAAGAGAAGACACCCCCCTGTCTTGGGTAGGCACCCCTCCCGAACAACCCAATATCTGGAAAGTATTCAACATCAGGAATGCTGGTTTGGTGGTTTGCGTAATTGTTTTTTTTGAGATTGATGCTTTTTGTCTTTCAATATTTTTTCCCTCGCTGCCCGGGGTTTTTTGGTGGGGATTCGCTTAGGTGGAGTATAATTGAGTGCTTCCAACCTTTTTCTGAGTTCTTTGATGCATTTTTGCTTGTTCCTGAATTGGCTGCGGTCATCTTGGCAGGAAACAACAATTCCGGAAGGCGGATGGGTTAAGCGAACTGCAGATTCGGTTTTATTTACATGCTGCCCCCCCTTACCTGAAGCTCTGAAGGTGTCTATAATGCATTCTTTCAGGAGATCCTCATCAGTCTCCGGAATTGATATATAAGCAGCCATGAAATTTTAAAATGGAGCTATGCCAAGCCTGCAGAACCACCCAAATCAAGAATGTCAATTCCAAACTGGGATGCAGCTTTTTTCCATTTATCAGCATTAGGTATGGAAAAAATAAAATCATCATTTGCAGGCATGAGAAGCCAGTCTCCATTTTCAATTTCTCTTTCTAATTGCCCTTTACTCCAGCCTGCATATCCAAATGAAAATCGGTATTCACTAGGTCCCATCCCCCTTTTTAGATCAGCAACAATTTGTTTATTGGTAGTCAGGGATACGGAACTTGAAACCTTTATGGTACCTTCTGTATTGTATTCCATATCATGTAAGAACAATCCCACTTCTAAATTTACAGGACCACCAAAATAAACATCCGGTAAGGGATTCAAATGATCAAGTCCCGTCTGCTGAATTATATCGGCAGCGTTTTCCGAAATCATGGGTTTATTAATGATTAGACCCATAGAACCCTCTTTATTATGCTCACACATATAAATCAGACTTTTCTCAAAAATCGGATCATTCATATGCGGCATGGAAATAAGAAAATGATTAGAGAAACTTTTCATACTGATAGT
This sequence comes from uncultured bacterium, assembly GCA_964551815.1. Classification (GTDB taxonomy): domain Bacteria; phylum Fidelibacterota; class Marinisomatia; order SCGC-AAA003-L08; family D37C17; genus D37C17. The sequence goes on along the minus strand of CAZKEL010000006.1, from coordinate 8,360 downwards.
AAAATTAAAGCCATTCTATTCAAAAAAAAGACGGAAATGAAGATAGATTATAATTTTATTGAAGCCATATTTGTTGACAGACCCAACCGATTTTTGACTCGCGTGACAATAAATGGGAAAGTTGTTGAATCCCATTTACCTGACCCGGGGAGACTTCGTGAATTATTAATCCCTGGTGCAAGATTGCTTTTAAAAAAGGAATCGGGAGATCATAGAAAAACAAAATTTTCTACTCAAGCGGTTTATTCAAATGATGTTTTAATTTCCATTAATACCTGGCTTCCAAACCAATTTACTGAATACCTGATCAGAAACGGGAAAATCCCCTTTCTTGCTAATCTTCAATTTTTAAAAAGGGAAGTGACTGTTGAGAAGTCCAGGTTTGACTTTCTTTTACAGGGCAATGAAGATAAGCTTCTGTTAGAGGTGAAATCCGTCACCTTAGTTGAAAAGGGTATCGCTAAATTTCCTGATGCAGTCACTGAGCGGGGCAGAAGACATGTAACACACTTGGGGAAAATGGCAGCCAGAGGGCTCAACACTATGGTATTGTTTATGGTACAAAGACCAGATGCAAGATCCTTTCAACCACAGTGGGAAAGAGACCCAAAATTCGGCTATGCCCTTTATGAAGCTCTTAAAAAGGGATTAAAGATTAAAGTTATTAAAATGGGTATTGAAGGAAATGAATGTAAATATCTGGGCGAAATACCCTTCTTAATTAACCCTCCTGAAGAACAAAAGTAACACAGTAAATTTTCAGCCCTGATGAAGTTTCCATTTCGTACTTATATCTGGATAATTCCTATTTTGATTGGATGTGCTGCACAAGGTCCCGCCAGTGGTGGTCCGCCAGATTCTACAGGACCAAAATTAATTTCCATCACTCCGAACAATGGTAGTGTTAATATAGAGCTAGATCAGAAAATCACCCTTGTATTCAATGAAATGTTAGACCCTGTATCAATTCCCTCTTCTCTAAATTCTTCCCTGAAGGAGGAAGCATATTTTGTTAAGGTGCGAGGGAGAAGATTGTATATTTCTCCAAATGAAAAATGGCCTGCGGATAAAGTCATAAGATTTACTCTTTCAAGAAAAATCAGGGATTACCAGAAAAATATGATGGCTGCCCCTATTGAAGTTATTTTGAGCACGGGGACCTCATTGCCTGAAGGAGAGATTTTCGGAAGTCTTAAAAACTATACAACCGGAGAACTGGTTGAAACAGGATTATTTATCTGGCCTCTTACAGACAGCAGTAAAGTCCATCAAAAAATTGAGGTGAATGAATTGGGGGTTTTTCATTTTCAAAACATCCCCTTTGGAAGATATATAATTGCAGCATTGGAGGGAGGTATTTCTCAGGTAGAAAAACAAATTCAGACTAAAAAATATGCCCTCATTTCTACAGAATATATTCATCTGCATTCTGGAAATCCTTCTGACTCAGTTCAGATGTATTATTCAGAACCTGTCGAAAAATTGAAAATCACCTCTATAGAAATGATTAGTCAACATAGTGTGAATTTACTCATGAACGATAATTCTGAAGAATTATTCTTATTGGACTCCCTCCTGTCACCGGATGATTCAGTTACCATCCACCTGAGTAAATCAAATCGGTTGGAGCAATATGCACTGCCTGAATATTCTTTTATCCTCCCCTCGTTTACCGATACAATACCCCCCGTTTATGTTACTTCTGCCTTTGAAGAAAATCTGTTTCAAATCATGTTTAATGAACCGGTATCCCTGTCTCCCCTTGCTGTTACCGTAAAGAAGGATACACTGCAAAAACCCCTTGTTTTTAAACATTTGAACGCAACTACCATTTTCTTTCCCCACCTTGCGGATACCCTTACTAAAATTCAATTGACTGGCGCTCATATTTTTGACTGGGCAGGGAATCAATTTAAAGACTCAATTAAGATGGTTTCTGTATTTTATCCCCCTAAACCTGAGCCTATAGTAGGAGGAAATATCTTGGGGAAAATTAACTATTCTGGTGAAAACTCTGTGATAGTGGAAGCAAAGCATCTTGAATTGCAGACCTCCTTTTTTGCCGAAAGTGAAAAAGGGAAATATGTATTACAAAATATACCGGCAGGACATTATGAAATCTGGGCATTTGAGAAATTAAATGACCTGGATTCTACTGTGTATTTTTCAGGTATTTGGAACCCTTTTAAAAGAGCAGCGAATTTCATTGAATACCCTGACACGGTAGATGTTCGTGCACGCTGGGATGTTGAGGGAATTAATCTAAAAATAGAGTAAATTTCCAACCCTTACAGGAGATAAATTTTATGTATCATGTCATTTTAGCAGGGGGATCTGGTTCCCGTTTTTGGCCTAAAAGCCGAAAGGATACTCCCAAGCAATTACTAAAAATTACAGGTGAGGAGACGATGATTCGTCTCACCTATGACCGCCTGCGAAAAATATCCACTCCGGAAAAAATTCTGGTAGTGGCATCCCAAGAGTTATCTGCCCTCATCCATAAAGACATCCCGGAGATACCCAAAGAAAATTTCATTATCGAACCCAGTGGTAAAAACACCGCCCCTGCCATAGGGTTGGCAGCCCTCCATATTTTTAAAAGAGATTCAGATGCAATTATGGGAGTGTACCCTGCAGACCATTTAATTGTTGGAGACGGGAAGTTTGAATCCGTTATTCGCAAGGCTATGGAAATGGTTGAAAAGAAATCTGCTCTGATAACCATTGGAATAAATCCCACCTACCCTGCCACCGGATATGGATATATTCAATTTGACGCTGATAAAAAAACTGATGTGGAGGGAATATTTAAAGTAAAAACTTTTGCTGAAAAACCTGAACGGACAACAGCTGAAAATTTCCTCTCCAGCGGAGAATTCCTCTGGAATGCAGGAATGTTTGTGTGGAAGGCAGAAATCATTCTGCTTGAAATGAAAACTTTCATGTGTGAATTACACGATTCTCTGGACGCAATTTATGATGCACTAGACTCTAATCAATATGATACGGTTTTAGACAGAGAATGGGAACTGGTTCAGGCAGAAAGTATAGACTATGGCATTCTTGAAAAAGCAAAAAATGTTTATACGATCAAAGCGGAATTCCAATGGAACGATTTGGGTTCCTGGAAATCTCTTTTTCAGGTACTTACCAATGAGAAAAAGGAAAACTATTACGATGGTGATGTAATTTCTGTACAGTCTGAAAACAACCTGGTGTTCAGTCCAAACCGTCTGACTGCGGTGGTAGGTGTGAATGATATGGCAATCGTAAATCTGGATGATGCCACCCTGGTGGTACCTCTTGAAAAAGCAGAAGCAGTGAAGGATGTGGTAAATATGTTGAAAACCTTAAACAAGCATGAATATCTGTGAAGCCTGCTAAAGTCTTTCAGGAATTTGAAAAATTAGCAGAAGCCCTTGGTATCCGAATCCTTCAGGAAAAAGGGAATTTTCAGGGGGGCTACTGTCTGCTGGAAAAGGAAGACCTCATTGTAGTGAATAAATTAAAACCCTTGGAGCAACGGAATAAGGCATTGGCAGCAGCCTTTTCCCGGCTTGATTTATCAAGCCTGTATTTGAAGCCGATGATCAGAGAACTCATTAAAGTGGAACAAGGGGATAGAAGAAATTCATCAATAGATTAGTGTTGATTGATAAATTGGAAAACCTATACCTTATGCCCCCGTTTTTTAAAAGCAAGTCAAATGCTAAGTGAAAGCACAGGCTGTTTCCGGATAAGTTGGCAGATTCTAAACAAATTTGTTTTGCATTAAGATAATCACAAATTAATCCGGCTGAATTGTCGGATTTTAAATTTAAGGAGGACCAAATTGAAGGACTATTCAACTAAAAATATTATTAACATTGCCTTGGCAGGGCATGCTTCTGTAGGCAAAACTACCTTGGCGGAAGCCATGGTATATAATAGTGGCGCCATCCACAAAATGGGTTCAATAGAAGCAGGAACTACGGTATCTGATTACCGTGAATATGAAATTACAAATCAGCACTCTATTTCACTCTCCCTGCTGAGTTTGGAATGGGAAGAGAAGAAATTTAATATTCTTGACACCCCAGGTTATATGGATTTCCACGGTGAAGTTAAATCCGGAATGCGGGTTGCTGATTTTGCAGCCATTGTAGTTAGTGCCACAGACGGTATTGACATTGGCACTGAACTTAGCTGGGAGTATGCAGAAAAAGACTTTCGTATTCCAAAATTGTTCATTGTAAACATGGTGGATAAAGACCAATCAGATTTTGAAACTGTTCTGTCGGCATTGCAAGAGCGGTATGGACGCACGGTATTCCCCTTTACGCTGCCAATAGATCAGGGACCCGGATTCAGTAAAGTTGCAGATGTTCTCCGTAAAGAAACCTTCAGCTTTAAAACAGATGGAACCGGTGACTATAGTGAGGGAGATCCGGAAGGAGAATGGACACAACGACTAGATGATTTGCATAATGAACTCATTGAACTCATTGCCGAGTCTGATGAAAAACTGATGGAGTTGTTTTTCGAAAAAGGGGAATTGAGTGAAGATGAACTGCGTGGTGGACTCCATCAGGCACTTATGTCGCATGGTCTCATTCCTGTGTTCTGTGTTTCAGGAGAAACCAATATAGGGGTGAAACGGATGATGGATATTCTTGCCCGCTATGCACCCTGTGCAGGAGACTTTGAAAAAGTGGAAGGCACCAAACCGGGAACCAGTGAAGAAATCAGTCATGGCCCCTCTGTAACTGACCCTCTGGCTGCATTGGTTTTTAAAACTATTTCAGAGGAGCATATTGGTGAAATGTCTTTTTTCAGGGTGTATTCCGGTAAAGTGAATGCAGGGGATGATCTGGCGAATACCAGCAGAAACAATTCTGAAAAAATGCGTCAGATTTACTTTATGAACGGTAAAAACCGAAAGGATGCGGCCCAACTTATCGCGGGGGATATTGGCGCTGCATTGAAACTAAAAAATACGCATACTGGTGATACCCTTTCAGATTCAAAACACCCCATTCAGCTGCCGGTTATTACCTTCCCTTCGCCCAATTCCAGTAAGGCAGTACATCCTAAAGCCAAAGGTGATGAAGAAAAAGTTGCCACTGGATTATCCGTAATACATGAAGAAGATCCCACTTTTTCATACAGGGTTGACTCTGAGTTGAAACAAACTATTATCTCCGGGCAGGGAGAACTTCATTTGGATATCGCCCTTAAAAGAATTACCCAGCGCTTTAAGGTAGAGCTTGATACCGAAATTCCAAAAGTTCCTTACCGGGAAACTATCACCGGCAGAGCTGAAGCAAAATACCGTCATAAAAAACAGTCTGGAGGGGCAGGTCAATTTGCAGAGGTCTGGATGAGAATTGAACCCAATGGTAGAGGCAGCGGTATTGATTTTACCAACAGCCTTGTGGGACAGAATGTGGATAGAGGATTTGTTCCCTCAGTAGAAAAAGGAGTGAACCATATCTGTAGTCAAGGGGTGATTGCAGGCTGTAAAGTTGTGGATGTGAAAATAGATTTTTATGATGGGAAAATGCACCCCGTTGATTCAAATGATATGGCTTTTCAGATTGCAGGCCGCCATGCTTTTTCTGATGCCATTAAAGAGGCAAAACCCAAGCTTTTGGAACCTATTTATAAAATTCAGGTAAAAATTCCCGATGATTATATGGGAGATATAATGGGAGATATTTCTTCACGCCGGGGAAGAGTACAGGGTATGGATGCTGATGGTCACTATCAAATTATCAATGCAGAACTTCCCCTTGCCTGCCTGCATGATTATGCCACTGCTCTGAAAGCAATGTCCAGTGGAAGAGGTATGTTTACACAGGAATTTTCCCACTACGAAGACATGCCTCATAGTGAGGCTGAAAAAGTGATTTCCACTTGGGAAGCAGCACGGGCAGCCGGTGAGTAAAGACCTGAAATATTTATGGGCACCCTGGCGGATGGGCTATATCAGATCTGCCAGAAATGAGTTTGGACCCTGTATTTTCTGTGATAAATCCCGCCTGGGTGAAGATGAGGAAAATCTGGTAGTTCACCGTGGGGAAAATGCCTATATTTTGATGAATTTATATCCCTACAATAATGGGCATTTAATGGTTTCACCTTATGACCATGAAGAGCATTTTGACGCATTGAATACGGATACCCAGGTGGAGATGATGACTCTTTCTACAAAAGCCATGGAAGTACTCCGTTCAAGTTTAAATGCTGATGGCTTCAATTTTGGGGCTAATTTTGGTGAAGTTGCAGGGGCGGGAATAAAAGAACATATGCACCTGCATATAGTTCCCCGCTGGATTGGAGATACGAACTTCATGCCGGTTATGGGACATACAAAAGTCATGGTTGACGGATTGAAAGAGACTCGTAAACAGTTGGCAGAAGCTTTTTCGAAAAACGGAAAATAATAGTATTTCACACATTTAAAAATGCTGTAAATTTTCAGGCTGTATTTGAAATGAATTTTACGGTATTTATCCTTCGTCGTGAAACAAAGATGGATAGCTTCCACCAACAGGTGGACAAGCAGTTGGTTAGAGTCCCCACAGGATCGTCGGGATTAATCCGCGTGCTTTTTAATATTTTGAATTTAATTCCGGTATAGCTCAGTTGGTTAGAGTCCCGACAGGATCGTCGGGATTAATCCGCGTGCTTTTTAATATTTTGAATTTAATTCCGGTATAGCTCAGTTGGTTAGAGTCCCGACAGGATCGTCGGGATTAATCCGCGTGCTGTTTAATATTTTGAATTTAATTCCGGTATAGCTCAGTTGGTTAGAGCAGCGGACTGTTAATCCGCGTGTCGCTAGTTCGAGTCTAGCTACCGGAGCAGGAGAAAAGCCCCTAAACCTCGTTGGTAAAAGGGGTTTTTTATTGACCGAATATCGCCAAAGCATAAGTTTACATAATATCACCATTTATCACCAAATTACACGTTTTTCCTCTCAAATTGCAACCTGGAAGCAACCACTTTTATGTAGCTGATTCAAGTTTAGCTGTTAGTAATTTCTCAAATGCTTTGTCATCAGTTTCACGCATAGATTGTATAAGTCCTGTATAATGATTTTCTGTAACAGTTACATTTGAATGACCAAGCCAACATTTTACAGCAAATATATCCCTTGTAGCCATGTAATACCATGCACCAGCAGTTTTCCTCAAATTATGTGGGCTTGCATTATTTAGGTTTGCCTTTTTAAGCACAAATTTCATACGATTATAAACTTGATTTGTTGTAAAATCAAATGGACCACCAGGCAAGTTAACCCTTGAATCAAGTACATTCTTTACAGGTTTAAATAGTGATACTGTTCTAGACTTATTGTTTTTAGTTCTTGGGAATACAATAGTTTTTGCATTTATACAATCCCAAGTTAAATCCGGATATAGTGCTTCTGATGATCTTGCACCAGTATATAGGTAAAATACTACCAGATCATGAACATCTTTTTCATACGCATCATTTAAGTTTAATTTATTTAGTTCAACATTTAATCTTACAAGTTCATGATCATCCAAAAACCGTACATCACTTTTTACAACTTGAATATTTGATACATCAACCATTGGAGAAGTAGTAATTAATTCTAACTTCTTTGCATAATTAAATACTGTACGAATATGCCGAAGTTCTGTATTGATACCTTCATCGGAAACCTTTAAACTTAATCTGTGCTTCTTGAAATTAATGATATCATCAGGTGAGATTTTATCAATTGGTGTATTAAGTAGCTTCTTGCTATATCCAGCAATTGCTTTACATACCCATTTATACCTTTTCAATGACCCAGCTTTCATACTGCCAGTATCTACTTTCTGTTGTCTATGTTTTGTGAATAATTCCCAAACTTTATTAAAAGTTGGTTTATCTTTTACAATGGAAGGTGGTGCTTCAATGCCAGCTCTTATCTTATCTCTTCTGGAGATAATTGCATTTCTAGAACGGTATGCTTCTAATTCTGATCCATGGAATAGCTTCTGTCGCCTTTTTCCATTGTGATCTATAAAATCGAGGATAAATTTACCAGCTGACTTTTTACGAACACCCGGATATTTATGTTTAGATTTGATAGCCATCATAACCTCCTAATACAATTCGGACAAATAATTGTCTACAGTTTCTACTGTAACTATGACAGCTTCAAAATCATGTGGTTTGATTAAAATCTTTCGACCAATTCGGTGGATTTTAACCTTTTGTTCTCTAATTAGTTTTCTAACGAGTGATTTTGATATATTATATATTTCTGCTATTTCATTTACAGTGTACCACTTTTTGTTCATGATTAATACTGATCTTGCAACAAAAAAACGGACACATATAGAAGTCATGCTGCTTGTTTG
>CAZKEL010000005.1:8322-54319 GCA_964551815.1 uncultured bacterium | reverse complement strand
GTAAATTGAAAAATTCTACTTCCGAATTCGGCTACTATTCTTATACAAACCGTTAAATTATCTCTTATCCGAACACTTCCTGCAAACTTCTATATTTTATTGATCCACTCTTAATATTTCTGATACCTCTAACCGCCGCCTGAGCACCTGAAATAGTGGTAATGGCAGGCACTTTGTAGCGAATAGCAGACCTCCCAATTTCATATTCATCAAATCGGGATTGAGCACCAAGGGGGGTATTGATAACCAGATGAACCTCTTCATTTTTTATAGCATCTACCACATTAGGACGCCCTTCTCCCACTTTGAATATGGGTTTTGTGGCCACACCATTATCTGAAAGTAACTGTGCAGTCCCTTCGGTGGCTATAATTTTAAATCCTAATTCCTTAAAATCTCGTGCCAAGGGAATAGCAGCCATTTTATCTGAATCATTGACGGAAATAAAAACGGTACCTTCCACTGGCAGTGAATGTCCTGCCCCTGACTCAGCTTTGGCGAATGCACTTCCTAAATGTGTGTCAAATCCGATTACTTCTCCTGTAGATTTCATTTCCGGTGACAGGAAAACAGACTGCTGCGGAAATTTATTAAAAGGAAAGACAGGTTTTTTCACTGCAATAAGTTCATTAAGAAAAGGGGGTTGTAATTGAAATTCTGAGAGCTTTTTCCCTATGGCTAATTTTGCCGCTAATTTTGCTAAGGGAATATCAATCACCTTACTGATAAACGGAACCGTTCTGCTGGCACGGGGATTTACTTCTATCACATATATGGTGCCGTTTTTCATGGCGAATTGAATGTTAATAAGTCCAACGGTGTTTAGGGTAATGGCTAACTTTTCGGTGTAGTCATAAATGGATTCCCGCGCTTTTGTGGTTAATTCATAAGCAGGGAGAACGCAGGCAGAATCCCCAGAATGGATACCCGCCTCTTCAATATGCTGCATAATACCAGCAACAAAGACTTCCTTACCATCGCAAAGAGCATCCACATCAAACTCGAAGGCATCTTCTAAAAATGCGTCAATTAAAATGGGATGTTCCCCGGAAACAAGAGCGGCCTTACCTACATAGGTCTTTAGCCCATCATCATCATAGACGATTTCCATGCCCCTGCCTCCCAAAACATAAGAAGGGCGAACCAATACTGGGTAGCCCACTTCATGAGCCACTTCCAAGGCTTCTTCCACAGAATACGCCGTGCCCCAATTGGGAGCGGGAATTTGAAGCTTATCCAGAATTCTGCCAAATTTTTTGCGGTCTTCTGCAAGGTCAATAGCGTCCGGGCTGGTTCCAATGATATTCACGCCTGCATCTTTAAGACGGTTGGCAATGTTTAGCGGTGTCTGTCCGCCAAACTGAACTAACACTCCATCGGGATTTTCAAGGTCAACAATATTCATCACATCCTCAAAGGTAAGGGGCTCAAAATAAAGCCTGTCTGCAATGTCAAAATCAGTTGAAACAGTTTCTGGATTACAGTTCACCATAATGGTTTTATATCCTGCATCCTTTAGCCCAAAAACTGCCTGAACACAGCAATAGTCAAATTCAATCCCCTGGCCAATACGATTGGGGCCACCGCCCAGAATCATTACTTTTTTACCGTTGAGGGGTTCCACCTCATTTTCTGTTTCAAAAGTAGAATAGCAATAGGGGGTTTGTGCCTTAAATTCAGCCGCACAGGTATCCACCACTTTGTAGGTGGGGATAATACGGTTTTCTTTTCTGAATTGGCGGATGTGATTCTCCGTAGAATTTGTGAATCTTGCTATTTGAATATCCGAAAATCCATTGCGTTTAAGCTCTATAATTTCATCCACATTGATGTTGTTTGAGAAGGAATGTCTCAAATCTATAACCATTTGAATCTGATACAAAAACCATGGATCAATGCCCGTTTGCTCAAAAACTTCCTCTAAAGTATGGCCAGCTTCCAATGCTTGTTTTACTTTAAGAATTCGAAAGGCAGATGCAAAACGAATTTTGGATAAATCTAAATCACGGTACTCAGTTTCTTTGGGTTCAAACCCATCTAGTCCTACTTCCAGTGATCGAAAAGCCTTTTGTATGGATTCTCTGAATGTGCGACCTATGGCCATTACCTCACCCACAGATTGCATTTGCACACCTAATACCCCTGAAGCTGAGGGGAATTTTTCAAAATCAAATCGTGGTATTTTTGTAACAACATAATCAATGCTGGGTTCAAAGGCAGCCAATGTCTGTCCTGTGATATCATTTTGCAGTTCATCTAATTGGTAACCTACTGCCAGTTTTGCGGCAACCTTAGCAATAGGGAAGCCAGTTGCTTTAGAAGCCAAAGCAGATGAACGGCTCACCCTTGGATTCATCTCAATGATAATCATACGGCCATTTTCAGGATTCACGGTAAACTGAACATTAGAGCCGCCAGTATCCACTCCTATTGATCGCAGACATTTTATTGACCAGTTGCGCATTTGCTGGTATTCTTTATCCGTGAGGGTTTTGGAGGGAGCCACAGTAATGGAATCACCAGTGTGTACACCCATGGGGTCCAGATTTTCAATGGAGCAAATAATGATGGCGTTGTCAGTACTATCCCGTACTACTTCCATTTCATATTCCTTCCACCCCAGCAGAGACTCTTCGATGAGTACTTCAGAAATGGGAGAGGCGGACAAACCCTTATCAGCTAAGTCATGGAATTCTTCAATATTGTATGCCACTGAACCACCTGTTCCTCCCATGGTAAAAGAGGGTCTGATTATAACCGGGAAGAGAATGTCTTCAATAATATTATCGGCTTCTTCAAGGGAGTGTGCAAATCCGCCGCGGGCTGTTTCGATACCTGCTTCATCCATAGCAATTTTGAATGCCTCCCGGTTTTCTGCCCTGCGAATGGCTTCCACATTTGCACCGATGAGTTCTACTTTATGTTTTTCAAGTACCCCATTTTCATGAAGTGCCATAGCTGTGTCCAGTGCGGTTTGCCCGCCAACTGTAGGAAGCAGGGCATCCGGTTGTTCTTTTGCAATGATGGCAGCAACGGCTTCAGGGGTTACGGGCTCTAAATAGGTAGCATCTGCTAAATGGCGGTCCGTCATGATAGTAGCCGGATTTGAATTTACCAGAATAATGCGGTAGCCTTCTTCTTTCAATGCACGACAGGCTTGTGTCCCTGAATAGTCAAATTCACAAGCCTGCCCAATGATGATGGGTCCTGCCCCAATGATGAGTATGGATTCTATGTCGGTTCTTTTAGGCATTTAGATTTTCCACTTCGTCACGCAGGTGCTGAGAAAAGCAATAATACATTATACGCTTCTTAATTGCATTTTTTTACTATCCTATCAGTGCCTTTGTGTCCCCGTGGTACACTCATCATATCTACATATTCTTCAAACAAATACCGGCTATCATGCGGTCCCGGACTGGACTCAGGGTGGTATTGTACCGAAAATGCCAGCGCATCTTTACAACGCAACCCTTCCACTGTTTGATCATTCAGGCTGGTATGGGTAATCTTCACATTTCCAGGTAGTGAATCAGGGTCAACAACAAAACCATGATTCTGGCTGGTAATTTCTACCATTTCCGTTTCCAGGTTTTTCACCGGATGATTACAGCCTCTGTGTCCAAATTTCAATTTGTAAGTTTTAGCCCCTAAGGCTAATGCTAAAATTTGATGTCCCAAACAAATACCAAAAATTGGCTTTATCCCCAGGAGTGATTTTACCGTTTTAATTCCATAGGTGACAGCAGCCGGGTCACCGGGACCGTTGGAAAGAAATACGCCATCCGGATTAAAGTCTAAAATTTCATCAGCAGAGACATTGGCAGGAAATACAGTAATGCGGCAACCATGAGATTGGAGTATTCGTAAAATATTCTTTTTGATTCCAAAGTCTATGGCAGCAATTGTATAATTTGCTTTTAGTTGTTGGTCCTTAGTTTTTGGTTCCTTACTCCTTTTTCCTTTCTCCTGTCCCCAGGTATATCTTTTACTCGTACTGACTACTTTCGCCAAATTCAATCCTTTCATGGATGGAGCTGACCTGACTTTCTTCAGCAGTGAATCTTCCTGCAGATCTATGGTGCTAATGATTCCATTCAAAGCACCCTCATCTCTGATGATGCGGACGAGCATACGGGTGTCAATTCCTTGAATTCCTACGATTTTCTGATCTTGAAGATATTCACCCAGGGATTGGGTTGAACGGAAATTGGAGGGGAACTTATTTTCTTCCCTAACGATAAATCCTGCTGCTTGCACCCTATTTGATTCAACATCTACAGGATTTACACCGTAGTTACCAATATGAGGATAGGTCATGGTAATGAGTTGACCACAGTAGGAAGGGTCAGTTAGGATTTCCTGATAGCCTGTCATTCCCGTGTTAAAGCAGACTTCTCCTATGGTCTCACCCTTTGCACCAAAGGATAATCCTGTAAAAATAACACCGTTTTCTAATACGAGTTTGGTTTCCTTATCTTTCATTCGATACATCCGGCAATAACTGAACTACTCAGGATGACAATTTTATATTTGTGGAAACCTGTGTTAATCTGTGGATATGATTCAATATTATTGGTGAAAATTAGTATCAATTCGTGGTTACGGTTCCAGGTAAAAAAAAGCCCCGAATAAATCGAGGCTGGATAGGTATAAAAATTTGGTTTTTTGTCCCGGTGCATTGACCTGTATATTATAATGGAATGGAAATGGAATCCAAAATTATTCTGCCTGAAACTTCAGGGCTGCAGAATTAATTCAGTAACGTTTGAAATCCGGCGGAGGACCATCTTCAAATACATGTCCCAAATGAGCATCACAATTCATGCATTTAACTTCAGTGCGGGTTCTCCCGTCAGAAACGTCCTCTACATATTTTATAATCCCTTCGGTTATAGCTTCGTGAAAATCGGGCCAGCCGCTGCCTGAATCATACTTTGCTTCAGAGCTAAACAATGGAGTACCGCAACATACGCAGAGATAAGTACCCTCTTCAAAAAGGGTACAGTACTCTCCAGTGAAGGGAACTTCCGTTCCTCCCTCCCGGGTGATTCTGTATTGTTCCCTGGTTAGTTTGTCTTTATAGTTTGTTTCCATCGCCTGCCTATCTGAAAAACTAACCCATTTCAGAGAATGATTGACAGAAATATTTTTTAGCGGAATTTCATCACTGTCGTTAATTCGAATTTATTTCTGGAGGAAATGATTTCGTTTCCCTCCTTTTTCTGGAGTAGTCGAATAGTAGGTTTAAGAATAACTTCTCCCGCTTCAGATTTGTACAGAGAATATTGATAATGAATCCAGACGAAACTATCTTTATAAACTTCTCCATTATCCGGATTATACATTGATTTATCGAACCATCCTGCCAGCACTCCTGGTCCAATTTTGCCATTGATACCTAAGCGCATTTTACTTCCTGAATAAGGAAGCGTTCCTTCCAGGTTTTGAGTGGTATAATAGTAGGAAGTGACCACCGTAAATCCACTTAATATTGGAAAGGTAATATTTGTTCCCAAAGTAAGGGGGTTTTGTGAAGAATCACCGCCAAAGGTCCTAATGAGCCAGGGGGTGGCTGAAAGCCCTGAAGAATGCAAATAATCATAATTTAGCATCAGGGTGTTTTGGTCTGACCCTTGGGTCACCACTCCATTTTCTTTATGGGATTGCTTTACATTTTTATCAACTGAAAGCCTGGTGTTTAAATTACCATCTCCTATTTTAACAAAACTACTGAAGCCATGGTAAGCACTATTATTAAATATAAGCCAGGGAAGTTCAGCCATGTTTTGAGGATAATAATGAATATCCAGTACCGGGTTCTCAATTCCGCTAAGAGGAACCAACCCCAGAGAAAATCCATAGTTTTGGCGGTGGAGTCCGTAGTTTAGTTCCATAAAGTAAAGAGGCGGTCTTCCCGCAATGGAAAGTGCCTCAGGGTGGGGTAATGCTCCTTCGCTGAATTTACCGGCCCAGTAGGCAATTCCGTTATGCCCCAATCTGGTATTAAAGTACCACCCCTCTCCAATATCTGCCTTTAATTGCAGGCGTGCCTGGTAAAGGTAATAGTAATCTTCGGATTTTGTTTGTGCTGAATTATTTTCTATGCTGTCCCATCGGGGCCGAACCTTTGTGTCCCCGGAAAGGTGAATTTCTCCAAAGCAAATGTTAATGAGTGTGAATAGAAACAAATAAGACATTTTTCCTCCAAATTTGGTGGCAAAAATTACAGGTTTTTATAAGCAAACTGTTTGGAAAAAGCGGTTGAAACTTCATCCTTTATTTCTAAAATGGGATAAATAAACAAATTAGTTCTTTCTGATTCAAGTCCTTTCAACTTGATATCTCTTCCAACTACGAACTCAACGCGGTTTGCATCAATGGTCCCCAAAAAATAATCTGATTTATGCGGATGTTTGTCTGCTTCAGAAATATCTACCGGAATCCAGCCTTTGCCTTCTACAAAATAATCAGCCCAGCAATGGTATCCTTTCACCATCCCTTCATTTCCATCAGGAATGGGGAAGCCCATATGAAAACGGGCAGGAATATTCATAGTACGGTTTAAGGAAAGAAAGTAAGAATGATAGTCGGTACAATTCCCAACACCAATGTCACAGGCATACACTGCATTCCCATTACCAAAGGTGTAGTTGCTTCCATCAGTTTTGGATAGCTGATACAGATGTACAATTTCATCTCGATTCACTTGTTTTAATCCATAGCGTTCTTCAGCGAATAACCAGGGACTTGAATAATATTGATCACTTACAGATTTAGGTTTTCCATAATGCATACCGGAAAGTACAAAATCATAGATACCCCGGTGGTTTGAAGAGGATAGGCCATTGTCAGAAATGATTTTTTCAAATACCCCTCCCACCGGAACTACGGAATAACCCTCTAAATAATTTTGGGGGTCAACCTGAGCAAACTCTACAGCATGATGTTCCTTGCGAACACAATTAAATGTAATGGTAATCGTTTTTGATTCGGCGGTTCCTGCAGGGTCATTCAGGTACAGGTAGGTATTTCCATGGTCTTCCCCTGTAATTGTTTCGTAGGATATTTCCTGAGTATCAATATTCAGATTTGAAATGCTCTGTACTTCATTAGTTTGAGGGAGAGGAATCCACAATTCCAGTTTTTTCCCATCAGTTGAAGGAAGTTCAACTGTATAGCTGAACCGGAATGCTCTCTCCTTGAATTGAGTTGATTCCTGCTGTGTATTTATTGCACAAGCTGTAAGAAAAAACATTATCATAATAAAAAATTTATACATTATTTGCTCCTTTTATTTTGAATAAAAAATTTCCCCGGTGGTATTCCCGGGGAATGCTATTAAATTTAGTGTGTAGGGGGTGTGGTTTGCCCTGAGGGGGCAGAGGGTTAGATTATGGTTATCCTTTGAAACTGCCGACCGGCAGGCAAGGATATATCTCATCTGGAATAGAAATTATAAAAATTTTCCATAGAGTTAAAATTAGAATATTTTAAACAGTCAACTCAAAGTTTATTTATAACGGATTGTAACGGAAGAAAGTAGTCTGAATACCATGTATTTGTCTAAATTTTATTCCAATAATCCCTGTGATTTTATTCTATTACCGCCACCGTAGCTCAGTTGGCAGAGCAACGCATTCGTAATGCGTGGGTCGGAGGTTCGACTCCTCTCGGTGGCTCAGAGTATTTAAATTGCGGTGCATACAACCAAAACTTGTTAATTAATCAGGAGAGTAAATGAAAGCTGCCATATCACCAACCAATATAAAAACATTTCAAAAAAACTTTAAGAAAAACCCTGCATTGAGAATTTCCCGGAATGCCCTCACCCGCAGTAGTATGTTAGATGTTGCCATGAATTGGGATGCATTCCGCCAAATAGACCATACCTTCTCCCATGTTATTCCTAATGAAATGAAAAAGGTTACTAATCAAAAAGCAAGCGGTCGCTGTTGGGGATTCGCAGGACTGAATCTTATGCGCCTTGCCATTTGTGAAAAGTATAAGCTGAAAGAATTTGAACTCTCTCAAAACTATTTCATGTTTTGTGATAAATTGGAAAAATCTAATTATTTTCTGGAAAATATTATTTCCACTCTGGATGAACCCTATGACAGCCGTTTATTGATGTGGTTGGTAGCAGAACCCATTCAGGATGGAGGCCAGTGGGATATGTTCGTGAACCTCATGGAAAAATATGGTACCATGCCTCAATCAGCTATGCCGGAATCTTTTCAAAGCAGTCATTCCCGTATGATGAATCGTTTTATTACCAGAAAATTAAGAGAATTTGCAGCCTCGTTGAGGGAGATGCACGGCAAAGGTGCAAAACTAACAGATCTGCGCAAGGAAAAAGAGTCCATGCTGGCCGTTGTATATTCAATGCTCTGTGTCTGCCTGGGCACACCGCCAGATTCCTTTGATTGGCAGTTTAGGGATAAGAAGAAAAAATTCAAACGAATTTCAAATCTGACACCATTGGACTTTTATAAAAAACATATTGATGTAGATTTAAATGAAAAAGTATGTCTTATTCACTGCCCCATGTCAAATAAAAATATGAATGAACACTATACGGTAAGTTATTTAGGAAATGTGCAGGGAGGGAAGGATATCTCTTATGCTAATGTTGAGATCGAGGTAATGAAACGAGCTGCTGCTAAATCTATAAAAGAAGGGGAAGCCGTTTGGTTTGGCTGTGATGTGTCAAAAATGTTTCACCGGAAAGCGGGAGTAATGGATATGGATTTATATGACTGGGAATTGGTATTTGGAACGGAGTTTGATATTGATAAAAAAACCAAACTGGAATATGGTGATTCGGTGATGACCCATGCTATGCTTCTCACTGCAGTGGATATAAAAGAGAGTCAAACATTAAAATGGCGAATTGAAAATAGTTGGGGTGATGAAGGCGGAGACAAGGGGTACTTACTGATGACGGATAATTGGTTTGATGAATATATGTATGAGGTAGTGGTGGACAAAAAATACCTCCCTAAAAAGGTATTGGAGATTTTTAATAAAGAAGCATTTCCCCTGCCACCCTGGGACCCAATGGGTTCACTGGCGGGATTGCTCTCCTAACCTCTTTTTTTACATAAACGAATTGGATTTCATCCGATGAGCGCTAAGTAAAAAGCCCCATTTATATGGGGCTTTTTCTTAAATAGCTGTCGTATCTGTTACTGCAGGAACCGGCAGTGTTGGAGGGGGAACAGGTTCTTCTAACTTGAGTTTTTCTCCCCAGTAGGTCGCCCGCGTTGCTAAAAGGTAAGTCACATTTTGATCCGCCAAGTACACTGTTGGGTCATCCCCCACACGAACATAACTACGGGAATAATCAGATTTTGATCGGCCAAAAACATAATACCCCACAGTTTCACCCTTCGCATTAATAACTGCAAGATGAATGCCTGAAGAATCATCCACGGAATATTTGTGGTATCTCTCAGGGTTTTCTGAAATGATAGTACCACGATTTACTTTTAATACTTTATCAAATAGGTTATCAATGGATTGGGATTTAATCACCAAAGTATCATTACCTGAAATTCGCCAAGAGGTATCTGCACGAGCTAATTCAATGGCGTCTTCTCCATTTTGTATTAAGAATTTAAATACATCCTCAGGGTCATCGGTAAAAATTGCCTGTGATGTACTTTCCAGTTTGGATTGAGAACTACGGTTTAAAAAATATAATCCTGTAATCACCACCAATACAATAATGGCTATTTGTAAATTTTTAGTCATAGAGTTCCTCCAATAATCGGGCTCTTTTATTTTCTCTTTTCAATCTTAAAAATCCAAAACCAACAACCAGCATTGACGGGAAAAGAATATTAATCCACTTCCACCGTGATTTCTCACCATCTTCTAATTCTTCCAGAGGCCGGTTGGTAATTTCTCTGCTTCTCAGGGAAATGAGTTCCTTGTCACCCAGCAGATAATCGGCAGCATTCATTATAAAGATATGGTTTTCTGCAGCGGCACCGCCACCGTCATCAGCCATAAATTTAGAATCGGGAATAACAACCATTTGGCTGACGGTACCTGATTCAGGATTGGAAGATTCAACCAAAGCTCCTAACACTTTCCCTTTTTCATTTAACTGCCTGAAGGCGGGATTTGCATTGGGGTCAGGACTTAAATTAAAAAACTCTTCCATAGAGGTTGACCGATTTGAACTGGTGAAAAGAGGTGTAACAGTTGAATGTGTCGTAAACAAACTGTCATTTAAAATTATTTCACTGGGAAACATGAGTCGTAATGCTTCCAGCCCGTTAACCATGGCATTATCCTCTGCAAAATTTTCTTCCTTAATTATAGGGAGAAAGGGGTAGTCCATCGGAACAGGTATGCGTAAAAATCCAAGATTCTGCTGCACATTCACCTTGCCACAATTTTGATCCATAACCAGATTGGGAGCAATATATACACCATGGGATTCTAACAGTTGGAAAATATCAGAAACTACAGGATTCGCTTGTTGAGTGGCAATATCTGTTTTAATTCTATTTTGAGCCAGAAGTACATTTCCACCCCTGGAAAGATAATCTTCGAGGTTTTGTTTTTCTACTGTATCGAGAGAATCTTCAACACCATTTAACAGAATGAGGGAGATATCATCTGCAACAGTTGTGGCCAAGTTGGCTTGTCTCACATTGTAGCGTTCTCGTAAAATCTGGGTAATGTTTTCATTTTTTATTTCATCCTGACCGGAAAATTTGGCAACTGCGATGGTTTCCTTTTGGGTATCTACCAGCTTTTTAATTTTTGTGGTGATATCATATTCCAACCCTGTAGTGGTTTGAATGACTGGAATGGATTCCCGTTCATCTTCATAGAGAAAAACCATTCCCATATACACCCGTTTTACTTCAATAGCATCATTTTCAATTACTTGCAGTTGTACTGGTTGAATCCCTGATTTCTGTGCATCTTCCTGCATTTTTTCATCATCATCCGGTCTGAAAAATTCAAAATGAATATTTCCGTTTGAATAGGCAGCATACTCCTCCAAAATATCCTGGAGATAGCGGCGATTATTACCATATTCACCGGGAAGGTTGTCAGAAAAATAAACTTTCATGGTAAGTCGGTCTTCAATTTTTCCCACTACCGATTTACTTGACTCTGATAAACTGTACATTTTATTATCAGTCAGATCCCAGCGGAAGAAATAGTTTCTTGAAACTATATTAAACAGAATAAGAATAGCCCCTACGATTCCCACATAGGTTAAAAATGTATTTTTATTGGTTGCACCCATAATTAACTCCACTTCCTTGTTTCTAAGACGCGTACTGTCATGAATAAAAAGAACCCAACTACAGACCCAAAATAAATAAGATTTCGGCTGTCAATTACTCCTCTGGAAATATTTGACAAGTGATAATCAACACTGAGGTATTGGACGATTCCTGTAAGTGATACTGGTACGAACATGAGCATTTTATCCATGAGGAAAAAGATTAGTACAATAAATATACCTATGATGAAAGCAACGACCTGGTTATCAGTAAGGCTGCTGGCAAAGGTACCCACTGAAGAATACACAGCTCCTGCCAATGCTAAGCCCAAATAACCAGTGAAGACAGCACCATAATCAATATTGGTTCCCACTTGTGTTAGTGTGAAAAAATGAACCAGAGTGATTCCTAATCCTGTAAGAACGAGACTGAGTGCCGCAAGAAATTTACCTGCAACAAAATCAATATCTTTCAAGGGGAGAGTGGACATGACTTCCATGGTACCCAGGTTTTTCTCCCGGGCTATGAGACTCATAGTCACTGCCGGAATAAAAAACAAATATACCAATGGCACAATATTAAAGAGTGACCGCATATCTGACTGATTAAACAGGAAAAAAGTTCGAGTGAAAAAGTACCCGTTTATCACGGTGAAAATCACCAGAAAGATATAGGCCATGGGACTGTTAAAATAGGATTTCATTTCCTTAAAATAAATGGCTTTTAAATTACGCAATTGCACTATCCTCCGTAGTAAGGGTTCTGAAAATTGACTCCAGATTGACTGAATGGGGACTCATTTCAGTTACCACCCAGTTTGAGTCAACAGCATATTTAAAAAGGGCTTCCCTTGGGTCTTGATCTTTTGGATACTCCAGCTGCAATAACTGAGATCCATTTTTTACCTCTGCATCTAATAAGCTGAGTGAAGGAATCTTTTCAGTCAATCCCTTAATACTTTTATCTTCAGCATTTTTCACTTCAAGGGTGAGTTTGGTATTCCCCATGAATCCGCTCATGAGTTCTTCATTGGTTCCGTCTGCAACTATTTCACCTTTATGGATGATAATGATTCGGTTAACCGTTGCCTGGATTTCCTGCAGAATATGGCTGGACATCAGTACCAGTTTTTCTGTCCCCAGATCTTTAATGAGGTTTCGGATTTCAACAATCTGATTTGGGTCTAACCCTGTCACCGGCTCATCAAGAATAAGAATTTTCGGGTCATGAATCATAGCACATGCGAGTCCGATTCTTTGTTTATATCCTTTTGAGCATTCAGAAACAGATTTGTGAATGACTCCTTTCAGACCACATTGTTCTACCACTCTGGCCAGGGCAGTTTTGAACGCCTTACCGGTGACATTTCGGATGCTGCCGGTAAATTCAAGCAGATCATATACTCTCATTTCACCATAAAGGGGATTAAGCTCCGGTAAGTACCCAACCTGTTTCTGAATGGCATGCGTATGATCTAAAATATTCAGGTCATTTACATATACATTTCCTCTGGTGAGAGAGAGAAACCCAGTCATAACCTTTAGGGTTGTAGATTTTCCGGCACCATTAGCTCCTAAAAATCCTACGATTTCGCCGTCTGTTAATTCAAAATTTATTGATTTAACAGCTTTGACTTCACCATAAGACTTTGAGAGATTGTCAACTCGTATCATAGTGTTTTCCTCTTTTCTCCTGAAAAGTGTTTATTAATTATTAAGACTAAAAAATGTTCCCTGATAAATAAGAAATTAACTTTCTTCTTTCACAAATGAACTGCCATCCCACTTAAATCCGTCAAATTCGAATCCGGAAAAATCATCCACTTTGGTTATATTGTTCTCTGCCATATAACGGATAAACTCTCCTTTAACAGCTTTCCCAAAATGTCCCGCAGCGGACTTTTTACCTTTGTTTATTATGAGAAAATCAACCTGAATGACATTCTTTTTATTAGGTGTGTAGGCTTTTCGATGCACCTGTGGTAAGAGGTCAATAATTACCTCCTCATCTTGTAGTACATCAGATAAAATGGGATTCCAATGATGTTGGAGTGAGAGCACATTCATTTTTAATTTGTAATCAGGAATGGGTGTTTTGGGGGTAAGTAAACCAAAAAGACCACTGAAAATATAGATATGCTTCTCCATATAGGTTTTAGCTTTTTCAGATAAAGTTTTCCAGTCAATATGCTCATAGACTACCCCTGTGTAGCGTTCTATTGCCGGGGCACAAGGACTGTTGAATATATCCTGATTTTGTAAATGGAACCCCATGGCTTTTTCAGGGGAGGTACCATATACTGAGCGTAAATCTTCATCATCAATAAGCGCAAGCAAGCGGACGACTTGGTTTACTTCTCTTTCGAAACGAAACTTAGTTGTAGAAAAAATTGTTTTAGTTGGTTTTACCTTTGCTTTACCCTCACTTGGAGGTACCAATATTTTCATGAATCTCCCTAAAAATTTCCTTGATGCTTGATATTATTTAGATAATTTATCTAAAAAAATGGGTGGAAATTTAAAAAGAACTGTGTGAAATTGGGAAATAATTTTCCCTGTATTTTTTAGTCCTCTTTAAGCTCAACAGAAAGTTGACTATATAAATCCTGATCGAGCATATAGAGAATATCAAGAATCTCCTTCACCTTTTTACGCTTGTTCAATTTGTTGTACGAGCGCCCCAGGGCAAAGTAAATATCCGAGCTCTCCGGGTTTATTTTTACGGCTTTACGAAAGGTGAGAGCGGCATCAGCATATTCTCCCAAACCAGCATAGGACATCCCGATATAATATAAAATTCTGGCATCCTCATGCGTAAGGGAATTGGCTTTTTGAAAAGCCAGAAGCGCAGCAGGATAGTCCGCTTCATTGAAGTAACATTTTCCTAATAGAAAGTAGGCAATTTCATCTTTCGAATGAATGGAAATATAATCTTCAAAATACAAGGCTGCCTTTTTATACACTTCCAATTCCATATAGGCTACTCCCAACTGGTATTTTATTTCTACATCTTCAGGAGCAAGATGGAGTGCTTCCTGAAAAGCAAGAATAGCAGGCATGAATTTCAATTGGTTCCCGTAGGTCAAGGCCAGCTGGTAGTAAATGTTAACATCCGGCGGAGTACAATTAATTACTTCTAACAAAATTGACTCTGCTTCTGCAAACTCTCCCATTTCATTGTAAATATTTCCCAGCCGAGCCATCACCTCATAATTTTCGTCATCGAAGAGTAGAATTTTTTCATAGATTTCCTTGGCATTCTCAAATTTTTGCAACTGCCAATAAGAATTAGCAAGGGCAAGGTTAATAGAAATGTCTTCAGGTCTTAAAGTATGCAGCCGGTTATAAGTATCAATCGCCTCGGGGAATCGGTTCTCTGCTATAAATATTTCACCAAGTGCTTCTAAAACATGGAGACTATCTGGTTGATAAATAATGTATTGACGCAGTGGTTCCATTGCCGGTTTAAGCTGTCCGGTTCTGTATAAAAGCATCCCTAATCTGTAATGGACATCTTCAATATCTGGTGCAAATTCTCTTCCTTTGTTAAAGGCTTCTACTGCTTTTTCCACTTCCATAATATTTTCATTTATTATTCCTGTATGATAATAAGCTGAGCCATGTTGAGGGTCAAGGAGAATGGTTTTGTTGAAAGCCTCTTTTGCCTGAATGTATTTTCCTAAATTGAAATAGGACAGTCCCAGCTTATAATAGGTCTCACTGTTATCAGGGTCTAACAGAAGTGACTGAGTGAGATTTTCTATTGCTCCCTGAAAATCTTCAAGTTCAATCAAAGTCAGACCAAGGAGATAAAAGGAGGTATGATGATAGGGGTCTGCCTGCAATACCTTTTCAAATGCTGCCTTAGAATCATCATATTCTTCCAATTCAAAAAGACATTTAGCTGTACCAAACAAAGCGTCAAACTGCTTTGGTTCTACCCACAGGATTTTTCTGAACTGGTAAAGGGCTTCAAAAAAGTTTTCATCCTGAACATTCAGGTTTGCATATAATAATATACCTCGTAAATCTTTTGGCTGCAGTTCGATAAAACGACGAATATAAGAAAATGCTTTTGTTTTGGTTGAATCTAACAGGGCAGAGAAAAAGTAGGGGGCTCCGGATGTGTCTTCCTGCATTTGAAAGGAAAATGCATCAATCAGATTCGTTATTAAGACTGTGTCTTCAGGGAAAAAATCTGTCAAATAATTTACATGCAAATTATCAGTACGATAATTGAATGCTTCAGAAAATTGCAGTGATGCATCATAATACAAACCCCGCTCAATAAATGATCTCCCCGTTTCCATAAGCTCAATTGCAAGGTCATTTTCTGCCATGATCAGGGAATCTTCTTTAACAGAATATAAAGAGTCTCCCATTTCTTCAGATTGAAAAATACGGGTTAAGGCCTGCAGTTGATATTGGAGTTTTTCTACCATTTCCCAATTGTTTTGTTGACTATAAATTTTTATGAGATTTATTATTGGTGCTTCTAAATCAGATTTTCGTGATTTAAAATTATTCTCGAATAGAATAATGGATTCCTTGTAATAATAGTCTGATATATCCTTCATTCCTGCAATGGCATATAGCTCACCTAATCTTTCCATGGTTTGGGCGATATTATAATGGTTCTCCCCCAAGGTAACTTCCTGCTGGGCTAACAGATCTTCATAAAGAGTGATGGCATTATTAAAATCATGTTTTTGATAATAGGCTTCTGCTTTGGCAGTGAGTATTTCCAGGCCATCGCCATTCTGTGAAAAACCAAATGCTAAAAAAAGCAATGAGAGGATAAGTTGAATAAAAGCTATCTGCATGAATAAGTGGTATTTCGGTGGGAGAATGCTTTTAAAATTGGGATGTTCCCAAACAGATTAATTTCTCCCGTTTAATTTTGGATCTTAGAGTTAAAAATCAATTTTGTCAGAGACTTAAAATTATCTACCACCACAGTGCCGGTAGCCTCCAACCGGTATTTATGATGGTGACCATGGCTGATGAGAATGCAGTCAATTCCCATGGCCTGGGCCACCTCAAAGTCGTGGTTTGTATCACCAATCATCACTATATTTTGGGGATCAAGTTCCAATTTATTCACCCAGTTTTTTCCATTTTCTATTTTACTGGCGGCATAATGATTATTCAATCCTATCACACCTGTGAAAAATGAAGTAATCTGATAATAATTAACCAGATCATCCAAAAAATGCTGGTGTTGTGCAGAAAGAATAGAATGGCTTATGCCCTTATCAGATAACTGTTTTAAAAGAGGAAATACTTCAGGATATAAAGATGCTTCGTAGCGTCTCTTATTATAGGCATGAATGAATTCCATACCTGATTTTTCAAAAGGCTCTGCCTCCAGATCGAAACCTAATTTGATATAGTAGTCTTTTACGGGAAAGCCAAATATTTCTCTGTAGCGGTCTAAGGTTAATAGAGGCATGTTTCTCTTTTCCAGAATATCATTCATAACTTCCACAAAGAGCCAGCCGTCATTCAGGAGGGTGCCGTTCCAATCCCAAATGATATGATTGTAGTTATCGAAATTCATTTAAATTAAAAAAAGGAAGGAAAGAAAAATTAATTTTTTTCCCAATTGGCTGTGAAAGAAACTTTTTTAGAGGCATTCGCTTTGATGTCAACAGAAAATTTTACATTGAAGGCATCCAGGTTATTGTATTTTAAATCGGCCTTTGTGATATTCCATCCTCCGTCACTAAAGTTTTCAATCCACTCAACCGTAACCTTTTCATCTTTTAAATTAGTAAAATCTGCAGTTAATACAGCCTTTCCGCTGTCATTATTCAATCTGAAGGTTTCAACTGTAAACAACGCAAGAATCTTTTGCGCTTTTCCAGTCTCCAATTTAATTTTAGTTTCTTTTTCAGCAATATCTGCTCTGGCGGAGCCAATAAAAGTAAGTATATCCTTCTTTTTAGAATACACCTTATAACTACCTGCAGGCAGCTGAAAATTTCCTACTGCTCCTGCCTCGAATTCATAACGGGTATGAACGGGAACTCCTTTTGTTTTAGGTGGAGAGTTTCTGCGAATCCGGCGAAGAGAATGATTAATATGATAAAATTGATCTATCCGTATTTTTTTCTCTTCTATAAATTTATAGCGTATTTCTGAATCAGGGGACAGGGTGAGTTTTTCAGGAATGTGATAAACTACATATTCTTCTGATTCACTCACTTCCGGAGAGGGTTCGGTCATAGGTATGAATGCTGCTGTAGCCCTGGGAGGGGGAGGGGGAGATTGAGACTTTCTGTATCTATTTGATTCATGCTGAAATTGAACGGAGCCTGAAACCAGTGATAGTTCCAAATCTTTATATTCCAAATTTGTGGAATTGGTAATGGCATAGAATCCACTTATCACTCCCATATCCCCTGAGGATAAAATAAGTGAATACTCTGCCTCCCAATTGAAACCGGAAGAGAGGTAACTGATTTGATATTCAGGATTTTTTGATTGGCTGTGAAGCTGGCAGTAAACAATAGGAAATTCAGAAATACCCTCTGGAATTTCTGAAAACAAATAGTGATAAGGCGGATCAACAGCGATTTTTCCATCCATTTCGAAAACGGGGACAGTATTAAAGGAAATCAATTTTCCCATGGTTGAAAAGGTAATATTACCGTTTTCTCCATACTTTATTAGTTCTATCTCAGCACCTACATGGGCATCTAACATAGAATGAATGGAGACTGGATTATAAGTATATTTCATTGAGTGCAATTTTACCTCATCTCCCCGAATAACAATAGAAGCAGCATCTGCATTATTTGGAATTCGGTCAAGTTGAACCAAACTTAATCCTGTTTTATCCAGTTTTAATGTTCGTTGTTCTTGAACAAATGCCTTATTCTGGTTGTAAATTGTGATATGCGATTGGGCGGCGATAACACTGCAAACCAGAAAAAGTAGATTAATTTTTTTAAATTTAGCCAATTTTATTTCCCGCACTTTGGGGTTGTTAGGTTTGTTTAATGTGGTGAATCCTGCTAAATTTATTGATAATATTCCTTCAATAAAAACATAATGACAATCAGCGAAAGAATATTTTTCATTATCTTCGCTTTCACTACCCTGTCAGCAAATCCCGCTCCTCTGGACATTCCTCTGATTCCCCGAATAGACACTGGTGATATGAATATGAATGGGCATCCTGATTTTATTGCCTTTAATGATTCGGGATTACCAAGGTCAGTATATCATGTTGAGTTTACCGAAACCGAAGTAAAAATCTTATGGGAATATACTCTGCCGGAAAACCATCCGGGATATTTTGTGGATGGCATCCTGTCAGATTTTGAATTAGATGGGTCACAGGAATTAATCATTGCAGCATATCGGGAAGGCGATCCTAAAATTTTCTATATTTTCAATTCAGATTTTCTGGGGATTTATGGTGAAAATCCAACGATCCTTCAACCGGAAAATCTTACCGTTTCCCTAATGAACCCCCGCAGTTTAATTCCCCTGAAACCGGATGTGAACGGTGAGAGGATGTTTATCGTAACTCAGGGGAGTCCTAATCCACTGGTGCTTCTCTGTGCCTATATTAATGAAAATATTTTTGTTCTGGATCAATTAGGAAAAGAATTTCTCTCTGCTTCTGTTGGTTTGGTGAAGGTCATCCCCGGTGATTTTAATAATGATGATATTGAAGATGTGTTGTTACTGGAAAAATCCCGCCCTGAAAGAAACCTTGTTATACATTCAGACGGGTCTGAAGCAGTACTGAAATTGGGTCATATCCCCTCAATCAGCCTCATCCATCCAAGGGGTGTGGATATGAACTTTGATGGAAGGGATGATTTAGTGGTGATAAGTAAAAAGGGAGAGCTTTTCTGTGATATCTGGGGTGAAAATACTATTGGATTATCCGAAAGTAATTTGCAGCACTTGAGTTTAAATCCGGAGAATGGTTTAGTCTTCATTACCGGGATCACCAAAGCAGGTAAAATTGCCCACTACAGCATTGATCCTCTTACCCATTCTCTGCTATCTTCTGATTTTGAGCTGCCACCTTTTTTGCAAAGTGGTTTTAAGAGAGTGCATGTATTGGAATCAATGGGAAGTTTAATTTTAACTCATAATGATAAGAGTCCCGAAATGTGGGTATCCCCCCTTGCAAATGCTCTTATTTCAGAAACGCCTCCCGCCCTTGGTGTCCAACGCATCTATTACCGCAATCCAGATTTTCTCTTAACTTGGGGAGAGGAATTTTCTCACCCCATCCACCCTGAGCCGGACATGACCTTTTTAGCGTTTACCGGAGAGTACCTTCCCTCTGGTATGGAGATTGACAATACGGTACCTGCCTTAAAATGGACTCCCGACCCGGCTCAACTGGGGTATCATGAACTCTCTTACACTTTAGAAATGCGCAAAAAAGGAGATCTGTTTCAGGAATCTGTTAAAGGTAAAAAGGTTCTCAGCCAATCAGAATCCATCGTTTCAAAAAACTATGCTTTCCTTACCTATGTGAATGATCCTATCGAAATTAACAATAGAAAAAGCCATATCACTATTGTAAACAGGGAACTTTTTAAATGGGAGATTCCTGTTAAGGATAATAATGCAGATACGCGTATATCAGCGAGAAAAATTTATGGTAGAGAAGATGCCGCTTTCCGAATGCTGCCTCCAGATACCATTCTGGTCCCTCCTGATCCTGCTGAAATTGAAAGAGATACCATAGCCGTAGATACCGTGGTGGTGATTCCTGAAGAAGTGATTGAAGATACTCTTGTGGTAGAAACTCCTGAGCCACAACCTGAATATGTTGATACTGTGCAAACTGAATTTGAGGGATTTACAGAGGGTAAAATCGAAGAGGAAAAAGATCCCTTCAAAAAGAAAAAACTGGAAGAATCTGTTGAAGAATTTAAAACTTCAGAACAGGAATACCAGGAAAAACTGAAAACCCATAAGAAAGTATTAGTAGATGGGCGAAATGTATGGGTTCCTTTGGATTCACTGGAAGTCGCCCGAGATACTACAGTGGTTCCCGTGCCTGAGATTGAATTGACAGATACTCTAGCAGTTGAACCTGAAATTGCAGACACACTTGCCATGGAAGAAGTACTACCAGACTCAACAATACTTCAGGAAACTATGTCTGAAGATTTAGTTACAGTAGATACACATTTTGTAGATATTGAATATACTAAAATAATTCAGCACAGAGCCGAGTTTCTGTGGGAGCCGGATATCAGCCCCGGAGAATATGAATTTGAATTAACCGTTTCAGATGGTTTTAGTTCTGATACGAGTCTAATTGTAATTACCGTTCATCCTCACATAGATTTATCTTTAAATCGTAGTCGGTTTAATGCCAGTATAAATTCGCTGTTTTCAACGCAGTTGGAAATCATTCAATCACCTCCCTCTGATTCTTACCAATTTGAGTTAATAAACGCACCGGAAAATATGAGAATTGACAGTACAGGTCGAATAGACTGGGTTCCTCTCTCTACTCAGGTGGATGACTATGACTTTGCTGTGGAGGTTACCGATGGAACTGCTTTTTCAATACTTGATTATCAAATTTATGTGAATGCACCACCTGTCATATCTTCTCGCCTGTCTGATATTCATTATATTCATGAAAATGAAAAACTGAAATTTAATTTGGAGAGTTTTGACTTAAATCGGAACCCCAACTTAGAATGGAAATTAAATTCGGGACCAACCGGTATGCAATTATCATATCAAGGGGTATTGAACTGGACAGGCACAGGGCTGGGGCATCATCCCTATTCCATTCAACTCAATGATGGGATAGATTCAGTAATCTGGAAAGGGTCAATTTATGTGAATGCGCCCCCCGTTTTTACCAGTGAACCTGAAACTGTTATAGCACGAGGTGATACATTTTTCTACCACATTTCTGCGGTGGATGAAAATAAAATGCATACCAGCAATCCCGAAAAGGATAATACGCTGGAGTTTTACTTAATTCAGGGGCCTGAAGATATGAAAATTGACAGTAATCACTCAATACAATGGGCAACGGATGACAGCACAGCAACTGAACATATAATCGGAATTGCAGCCAGTGACGGAGCGGAAGAGACTTTGCAGCAATTTCCTCTTTTTGTAAATACATTTCCAATTATTACAAGTCCTGATAGTCTGAATATAGAAATAGGGGATACCCTTGATTTTGTTTTGACTGCTGAGGACCCGAATTTAGGCGATACGCTCTCTTTTCACTTAGATTCTCTGATTTCAGACATGAAATTAAATCCCTTTTCCGGAAGACTGTATTGGATTCCGAAAGAGGAAGATTTGGGGCTTAACAATTTCCTGCTGGAAGTGAAGGATGGCCACGGTGAACAGGGTACCATTATCCCATTTAAACTATATGCTTATCATGCTCCTATGCTTATGAGTAATCTTCCAACAGAAGCATTTTCAGGTTTGGAATATTCTGTTTTTCTCACTGCTAAGGATATGTACGGCAGAAAACTGAGCCGTCCGGATGCAATTCAAATTGAGTCTGCAACTTTTAGTTATTACCATCTCTCAGAATATGCCCACCAATTCAAATGGACTCCCAGAGATATAGATAAAGGGGAGCATGAACTGGTAATTCTAATTACCGATGATGTAGGTTTCATCACCAGGCATATCCATAAACTGGCAGTTTTTGCGAATCCCTGTATTCAGTGTGATACAGATAATTTTGCTCCCACAGATACTACCGGGAATTAAATAAAGGAAATAAAAATGAAGAGAATTTTAATCTTGGTTATCCTGATTACTGGACTACTATTTATAAGCTCATGCCAATCCAGAGCAGTGTCAAGATTTACCGGCGCTGCATTAAAACTGCAACTCCCTGATGATTTTGACAAGCCCATCTCCTTTGCTTCCGGCAGAAAGGGAGAGAAAGATTTATTTTACTGGTCAAAGGACGGGGTAATGAAGGTGAAAACTTATACGGATTGGGGTGTTCTGGAATCTGAAATTGTCTTTGTGGAATGAGACAATGTGCACAGTGGATTATTATTTCTTTCATCCTAACAGCAGGATGTAAAAAAATGGAGGGAAATAAAGTGAGCGATTTTACTGATGAACAACGTATGCACCATTATATGGGCATAGAAATGAATATCCAAACCTGGAATTTACTTATCAAAGAAGACCGTGATGAACAGGATGATGCACGAATGATACATTTTGCGAAGGCATCCCTTTATCATTGTAGGAAATCACCAAAGTATGAACCAGTAAACGAGCAGCGAGGGCAATGGATGATATCTCGTGTGTATTCTGTTTTGGGAAAGGGAGAAGAAGCATTACAGTTTGCAGAAGAAACTATGCACTTGACCACTAAACATGGATTAATAGATTTTGATTTAGCCTATGCTTTTGAAGCAAAAGCAAGAGCAAACGCAGCATTGGGAAATAAAGAAGAGTGTAAAAAGTATTACCAAATGGCAGTTGAAGCCAGCAAACAAATCAAAGCAGCAGAAGATAAAAAATATTTTGACACTGATTTAAACGCAGAGCCATGGTTTGGATGTAATTAATATCTGAATAAGGGTTCAATTTGACTACCATTTCCTGGAACCTCCCGACTTCCTCAATAAACAAGGATTATAATAATTCAACTAGTTGATTTACCTTGTCCTTTGTAGATTCAGAATTAAATTCAGTAAAGTTGTTAACCACTATGGTTCGGGGCAATACAATGGTTCCCAAATGGGCCAGTTGAATCTTCATTGCCTGGAGAAAATTGGTTCCACCGCCGCCGCTATGTGTTCCGATTAAAGCTTTTTTCCCGTTAAAAACTTCCCTCCATTGATCGGTAGATACAGAAATCCAGGCAATTAAATTGGTGAGGACAGGGGGAATACTCCCGTTGTATTCCGGTGCACAAATAATAAATCCTGATGCATCAATACATTTTGGAATCAACTCCAACACTGTCTGCGGGGTAGCGGATTTTTGTTGAAGGGGGGTATAAAGAGGAATGTTTAATTCTTCTACATTTATGAGTTCACATTCAACATCAAAATTAGTAGCAATTGCATGTATTTTTTCTGTTAGGGTTAAATTATTGCGTGAAGTTGCACTGATTAATAATAGTTTTTTTCTCATTATTAAGTGATTGTTTTATAGGATAATTTACTTAAAGAGGGTTTTAAAAGTATCACATCTGTTACAGCCTATCCAACCTAATGATACTACTAAAAAGATTCCCACCATGAGTCTTGCCCTGTCTAATTCCAGATGTAGGAAAAAATTATTATAAGCGACGGGTGCTAAAATTATAAGGGCAAATGGTATTGCCCTGCCTGCAATAAGCAACCCACCGCCAATAATTTCAACTATTGCAATAGATGGCATCATATATTTTGCATGCATTAGCGTAGTTATCAATGCCATTGCTTCTTCAGACATTTCCGGCATGGGCATATATTGAAAGAATTTATTCATTCCCGAGTTTAATAATAGAAGACCAATAAGTAGGCGAATTACCATTTCGACTTTATCTTTCATGGATACTTCTTTACTTTAAATTATTGCGTTTTCTAGAATCTTTAATACTTGACTCATACAGAGAAATACAGTCTTGTGGGGTCATTTTGGCGGCCAATTCACCAATGAGTTTATAGGGAATATTTTCGACTTTTTTTAATCGAATACAAGATTTCCCCATGTCTAATTTTGTTGAACAATAGTTTGGATATTCATTCACAAACCAATCCATAAGTTTAGGATTTGCGTAAATCCCCATATGATAGACTGCTACAAAATTTTTCTGTGAAGCTATGCTGAGAAATGGCAAGGGTAGCTTGGGATCACAATGATACCCAGGTGGATAGAGAGTGTGGGGTACTACCCAACTGGGCATGCTGTAATTAATTATCTCATCAAACCCCGCAGGTAAATTTTCATTAATAACATCCCTCAATGTTGAAATGGCTTCTTTTCTGTCCTCCGGAAGCTGTGATATATACTCCTCAATAGTGTCTGCTTTGTATTGCATGCTAATTCTCTAATTTAATATAAAGTGATTCTATAAAATATACTCAATGTTTCAGTAACTATTATATAGACAAAATCATTTACAATTCCACTATACTTTTAGTAATAAACTGGAGTAGATTCAGTTCTCAAATTCGTTAAGTTAAGCATAAAAATAAGAAATATTAACTATTATGATAACAATAGTATTAATATAATAGTATATAAAGCAATATTTAACTAATATATTGCTAATATCGTTAATATTTCTTAGATTTCATCCATGGCAAACACATTATATATCTATAAAAAAATAGAAAAACTCAGAAATCAATTTTTATCAAGTGCACTGGGAAAAAACGCATTGTTAAACTTGATCAACGAATCTGAAACCGCAGAACAGGTGTATAATTCTAATGCAATTGAAAATAGTACATTGAGTTTAGATGAAACGGAAAAAATATTATTACAAATTGATTGTGATCGCTTTATTTCTGAAAGAGAATTATTTGAAGCAAAAAATTTAGCCAGAGTGATTTCATATATAAATTCAAATGCAAAAGCCAAAGAATTGGATAAGGAATTGATTTTGTTTCTGCATAAAATGCTTATTTCAAATATAAGAGATGAAATAGCAGGAAGATTCAGGTTGGAGGGGGAATGGGTTAGGGTTGGAAACCATATTGGTGCTGATCCTAAACATGTGGAAACCCAATTGGATGGAATTTTTTATAACTACTATTCTACTCCTCAAACCCATATTGTTAAACGCATTGCACTATTTCATTTAGAATTTGAACATACACATCCGTTTGTAGATGGAAATGGACGTATTGGAAGAATATTAAATAATTATCTGTTAATCAGAGAAGGATATGTACCCATTAATATTAAATTTATTGACAGAGCAAAGTACTATGATGCCTTTCAGGAATTTGATAAAAATCAACATACAAAAATTATGGAAGAAATAATCGGGAAGGCATTGACAAATAGTTATCACAAGCGATTAGCCTATTTGAATGAATTGGAAATAATCCCTCTTAGTGAATATGCTAAAAAATTCAAGCTGTCTCATCCCAATTTAATCAATAAAGCAAAAAGACAAACTATTGATGCCTTTATGGAAAAGGGTGTGTGGAAAATTGGAGTTATACCATAATTTCATAGGTTTTTAAATCTCCATGCTTTAATCATTTGAAATAGATCTCCACCGGCCATTGATCTCCAGAGTATGATAGGTCCAATAAAGATTTTAATGTAGGGAGTAATAATAATTTTGACATAGAAACTCAACCAAATCAGGTAAGATTTACGTATTATTTTTCTTCCCAAATATTGAATGTTACCCCAAATGGATCTTTAATATAGCAGTCTTTTCCCTTACCTTCCCATTTGATAATGGTGCATCCATTTGCAATTAATTCAGTTTTTGCTTTTTCTAAATCTGGAACAAATAATTCCAATATTGGGCCAGATGGAATCTCATCATCGATTACGAATAACCTCATGGGATCTGCATTAATATCCAGTTCGGTTTTAGTCTGAGATTCAAGTGGAAATCCTAAAAAATTAGAATAAAATTCTTTAGCTTCCTTTAATTTTTTGGTTCTCACTGCAAAATTAGTGCTCATTTTATATTTCATTTTATACCCCTGAAAATGCCCACCCCTTACCGAAAAATTTGGTTTCGAGTTTTATAAAGACCCGTGGCCATCAAAATGCAAAATACCCAAGGCATGACGAACATAGGTGCACCCGTTTCTTGATAAAACACAGTAACACCATAAACATCATTAAATCCTTCCCAAATAAGCATAAACAGCATGTAATACCAAGCCCATTTATGTCCGTACCTGAGCGCAAATTTTGAGATGAGAATAACAGGCACCGCAGCGGATATGATATTAACATGTGTTAGGGCAGCGAGGAATGCGACGAAAGGACCAGCCTGTGGATCAACCGCAGAAAAATCAGCAAAGCTGAAGTTTAAACTGTGAATTAAAAATGACCAATTCGATTCTGCATTCGCCATTGAAAGATTTGAAGTCAGCAACATAAACAGACCTGCACCAAGAGGGATAAACCCGGCAGCCATTGTCCATTTCCATCCTGTGATTTCGTTTGATTTTGTTTCCATTTTATTCTCCATTTTTATTGTTATTATTATTTAAAATTTGATTTAAAAGGATATTTTTAAAATTGGTTAATGGTCTAATAGTGGCTGTTGATTTCATGCGAAGGATTGCCCCATGCCAACTGTTTAAAATAAATCCACCCATGTCTTTTGTATTTAGACTACTATTTATTTCACCCGCAGCTTTAGCATCATCGAGGCATTGCACGAAGATAGATTCTATCTTGTTAAATTCTTCATCCAGAATTTTTCTAAAAGATTCATGGGTGTCTCCCAACTCAAGTGAAAAATTTCCCATGATGCAACCCAGTTTACAGAGCACCACATTTTCAAAATTATCTATGATATTGGAGAAAAAAACATCAAATCGTTTCAGAGGAGTTAGGTCTGGATTCAACAACGCCTCTTTGTATAAGATATGTATATAATTGCAGTAGTATTGCAATACAGCACAGCCAAATTCTTCTTTACTGGAGAAATGATTATAAAAAGATCCTTTGGGGATATTTATAGAGTCGGTGATTTCTTTTATCCCGGTGGCATGATAGCCATTTAGGAACATAAGATTTTGTCCCGTTTGGAGTAAGTCTTCTTTGTATATCTTTCGTCTCATGGTTTATAATTTAATGACCGGTCGTCATAATATGCAATGAAAATTAGTTAGAGAGTGACTAATGGTCTAATATATCAGAGAATGGTTAAAGGAAAAAACAGGTATACTGAAAACCAACATTTATTAGAAGAATGATTATTTTTTGGTGCATTAAGCTCAGGTAAGTAGGTAATTTATTTTACAATTAATTTTTCAGTACATCAACTTGACTTTCTCAATACAATATAAAATGAATCATCCTCCTCCATTTCAGAATACATTTCTAATTCCAGAATCTCTAAATTATTGGAAATTTGCTTTTTAATAGATTCAAAATTATAATTATTATATTTTATTCCACCATGTTCCATTTCACCTTCCCCAAACCAGAAAGAATGCAATAATATTCCTTTAGGATTTATACATTGTAATTGCTGTTGAAAGGAAGTTTTACAATCAGCAACGGATAAATTATGCAGAACCTTATTGGAGTAAATACAGTCAAATTTTCGGTGAGTATCCATTTTAACAGCATCTAAAAAAATCAAATCAGCATTTGGATGATTCTCCTTATAAATATCTAAAAAAGCTTGAGAGTTGTCAGAGCCAGTGACGGTGTAAAATTTACTCAACAAATCCATATCTGTCCCCGGACCCATACCCAATTCCAAAATAGTTGAACAATCCTTCAAATATCTTCGCAAAATAGGAATAAACCTTCTACCATCATAGCCTTCAGCGGCTTTAATATACTCTTTTACATTTTTAATATCCTGAAAACAACTCATTAATTCAAATCCACCGCCTTACCTTTTTCTTATATTCTAAATATTCCTCACCAAATTCAGCTTCTAAATAGGCTTCTTCTTTTTTGATTGCCAAATGATATAAAGTAATTGATGCTGGTATGATGCTCAATAATATCCACAAATTATCAAAAAATATTCCCAACCCTATGGGAAAAAGATTGAACACTACATAAATGGGATTTCTGGAATAAGCATAAATCCCTGTTGTAATTATATTAGAGGTAGGCCTCCATGGTTCAATATTAGTTTCTGCTTTTTTAAAAATTTTGAAGAAATAAAAGATAAGGATTATTCCACAAATTACCATGAGTAAACCCCAGTATTGATAGTCAAATGGAATGCCCATATTTGTCGGGTAGTATTTCTGGAGCACAGTACCAATAATCATCCAGCCCACATACACC
The DNA here is from genome assembly GCA_964551815.1 of uncultured bacterium. Classification (GTDB taxonomy): domain Bacteria; phylum Fidelibacterota; class Marinisomatia; order SCGC-AAA003-L08; family D37C17; genus D37C17. The sequence continues at coordinate 26,121 of CAZKEL010000005.1, read as the reverse complement.
AATGGTGGAGGAATTTTTACCCCGGCACCTTGCTTATTTTTTTCAATGCTTTCAGGCGGGTTGTTATTCAAAATTCAATTTATAACAATTAATCCTGGTACAGAATGAAAATGTTTATCAGCTGTGGCTAAGGCAGCACCATGTTCTTTTGCTACAGCTGCAATCCACATATCATTTGTAGGGATTGGGGTTCCGGCATTTTTTAGATCAATAATAATTTGGCTGTAATGCAGGGCAGTTTGTTCCGTGACATCCTTAATGAGAACTCGCGGGGAATCAAGAAATTTATTGAACAATTTCATATTTTTTTCAAGTTTGGTTCCAAATCGGAAGCCGGATATTAATTCTCCAATGACAATGGAACATACAAGAATTGATTCTGCTCTCTTTAAAACTTCTATTGCTTCTTCTTCATTTTTCATAGCCAAACTATAAATATTGGTATCTATTACCAGTGCATTCATTTCCACATTTTTTTATCAATGGACTGAAAGTGTTTTTGACTATTTTCGAAAGATTCAAATTCTTTATTAGTCCATTCACCAAAAAGAAAATCAAGATCGTCATATACCTTGGTATGGACATTGTCTTTTTCCAAGCCAAGGCTTTTCCGCAATGAGTTAAGAATAAATTGATTTATACTCATGGATTCACTTTTTGCAGCACCTTTCAGTTTTTTTTCAAGACTTTTATCAACACCTCTAATGGTTATCGCTTTCATAAATTACTCCTATATGATATCATATAATTACATCAATGTGCATGCATAATATAGTATCACATTTCATTAACTATCTATTGATATTTTTGAAGTCCCTTTGAGTATAAAAACGGACAGACAACTTTATTTTATTATTGGCAGGGCGTCAAATTCTTTTCGTTTATCCTCAAACCATTGTTGCATGGCTTCGGGAGATGCCATCAACTGCTGCATAGCATTCATAGCTTTCAGATGGGCTTCATCACCCTGTTGGAACATCTCTCCCCCATGCTGTTTGCTAAGCTCAGCTATTTCTTCAAATGTTTCAGCTGTGAATTCTAAATCACAGGCACCGCCTAATTGTTTACAGGTCATGGTTTTCATATTTTTCTCCATTTTAATTCTCAGTTTAAAAAAGCGTTCACCGCAAGTTCAAAAAGGTTTATAAAAATCTGCTTGCAGAGAATTTATTTTGTAGCTCAAAGTTAATATTAAAATAGCTTAATAACATACAAATATGAGCCGCAAATAGGATACAATTGAGCTATAAATATGGTTTAGCTGGTAAGGAAGGTACTAATGTGGGTCGTAGTTTGTTAAAATCCTTTATTTCTCCACCACGAAATTTAATCGGAGCTCTTGCCCAAAATCGGGATTGAATGAATGAAGCTCTATACCATCAGGAAAGAGGATTTTAATCGAACCATTGATACCCGCTTTATTAATATTAGAAAATGAAGGAAAAATTTATGGAGATGATTGGACTAATTCAATTTCTTGGATTTATGTTTAAATTTCTGGTTATTTAATAAACTTTTCTTTTTTATCTAAAATTTTAAGTTGTTCAGCAGGTTTAATTGTGTAGTCCTCATTTTGTATTAATTGTTTACCTTTCTTACCATTTTGAGAGTGATTTTTATAAGTATCCCATTCTGGATAGTAATCTTGAGCTTCATTTCCCCAACAATACCATCCTGATCTTGACCCTCTTGAAAAGAGTTCTAAATAGGGGCCACTACTACAATCTTCAATAATTTTATATTGCTCATCTGGTTTACGACTGTGTTCTCTTTTTCTTTGAACAATAATATTTTCTTGAGTTCTCCCGGGTTGCAGTGTCCGGGCATTTTTTCCATGGATTCCAAATAAAATCATTTCGGTGACATTCCTAAAGTAAAATCCAACTCCTCTTCGATCTGGCCCTCCATCTTTTCTCACCTTGTACCAAATTAGATTTGTCTTATAGGTAAACCCCCAACTTTCCATTACTTTTATTCCTTCTGCAATAAGTGCATTTGGAACCCATAAGTATAAATGAGCGGTTTCGTTTAAGACACCTTTTACCGGTAATTTTATTATTGATTGTAAGGGCAATGTTGGATATCGAGATAATCTCTTATGTTCCGGAGCCATCTTGCCAGTTCTGTTTTTAAACTGCCAAGGCGGGTCTGCAAGAATAGTAGAAAATGTTCTATGACCAACGAATTGTAAAAAATCATTTGATGCACTCATATTATTTCTCCAAAAGTTTTGTGGTAATTCCAAATACCAGAACAGGGCATCCACCATTTCTTCCTGCTTCTAATCTTGGTATTAATTTACCCATTTGTGTTGTACTGGCTCCATATTTTGTATGTATTCCTAATTTTTTAAAAAATGGATCTAATTCGTTACTCCGGGTTACCAACACACCAACACTTATGGCATCATAATCAAAAAATGCCCTAAATGCATATAAATCTCGGTCAAATGTTTGGTCTTTACTGTTCCATTCAAGATCAAAGGCTACCCTCCCTTTTAAATAATCAACTTTGTGGGAACCATGAGATAATGATTTTTTTAATTCTCTTTCATCTTTATTTTTTACCTCAAATACATTCAGCTCAGCAGATAGATTTTTTTCCTCCCACCCCAATGGTCTTAATATTTTTGAAAATGTTTTTGGAATATTGCTTTCACTCCCTCCTTTTGTTTTAACATCAGAGAGTGTAAATCTAAATTTTTCTAGAACAGAACAAATTTCCGTGAACTCCACAGGAAATTCTTTTGCTAATATCGCAGCGGCATGTTTGTAATCGTGGGTCTCATATAAATTACAAATAATTTTTGGTAAGTATTTATTTGGCACCAAATTCATAGATTTTAGTAAACTAAATATTTATTTATCATGCTGGGTTAATTTAATGTTATTCTATCCTTATAAGGTTGGGATTATGCATTTTAATTATTCACCACAAAATTCAATCTTAATTCTTGTCCAAAATCAGGATTGAAGGAATGCAAAACCTCACCATCTTGAGATATAAATTCAATTTTACCGTTTATACCAATTTTTTCTGGATTTGAATTGCGGTACCACCAATGTTTAGATATGCCGTCTTCCATTTTATCCGTGAATAAAAACTGATAACAACCCTTTTTTAATTTAATATTATAAGAAAATTCTGTATCATCATCAAATTTACCGCCTGAATACAGAACTTCACCTTCAGAATATGAAATTGTAAAGGTATTTTCATGAGCGCGGTTCACATTATTAGTATGAATCTGTAATATAAATTCAGTAGGCAATTGCAAAGGCAGAGGGACAGTAGAAGTAAGAGAGTTGTTTTTTTCATTTTCATCTTTCACACCATTGGGGAAATCTAATTTAACTACAAATGTGGGGTCTTTTTTCAATTTCCGCCAATCAAAAGGTGGGAGTAAAAGCGTATCTAAATCTAAAAATCCTAAATGTCCATACCATGTATAACGGGATTTTCTACCTTTCTTCAATCCGTATTCAATTTCAACTGACTGTAAACTATAGGCTCCAGAATTACGGATAATAATCTGAGGATTATCACAAATAGGATTTATACGGCTATATTTATCCTGACTACTGGGGGCAATGATGTCCACCAATTCTACATCGTTTTTAAAATTTGGTTCACCATAGGATATAAGCTGATGGGTCATACGGAAAGTACCGTCTTTCTCACCATTATCATAATAATTTTCAATGCCATAGTTTAGTAAAATTGTATCTCCAGGCAACACATAGGGAGTAAGTTCAAATTCATACTCATCTACAATTGTGCCAGGGCACCAACCTGCACGGTCAAATGGCCAGGTTCCCCCTTGAGGATAAATAGGATTATTACCGCAATCAGTCCACACATTCCATCGAAACAGTTCCCAATTATTTATATACCAAGTATGTGTTTTGCTGTCCCATTCGCAGCAATTGCGGGGTCCTGCATGGCCATGGCCCGAGACAATGGATTTGATGCGATACGCCTTAGCTTTAGGATTCATTACCAGTTGGGTTGGGACAAGCAAACTGTCATCGGCTAAGTGCTCATATTTGTAATCGGCATAAGGGTAAATATTTTCAACAGAAATAACATCTCGAGGTGGTGTGCCTTTTATAAAGTGAAATTTTAGATCTAATAATTCTTGATTATTCCCAACCGTTAATTTCAAATCACCTTTCAATATGGGGGCATATTCTGAAATATCGTATATCCATTTCCATCCATTTTCACCGCCCATTTTTAATCGTTTACCATAAGGGGTTACAAAACTCCCTAAACAAAATTGTTCAGTAGTATCAGCTTTGGGAACATCCACAAAAGTGCTCCAGATATAATCCCATTCTCCACATAGATATTTGTCTCCTGCAGTAAGTGAGTCACACTTTAACGTTTGAACCATGAGAATTTTTGCCCATTGTTCCTCCGTATCCGGAAAGGAAACCATCGTTTTATATTGGGCATTCCAGCCCTGGGGACTGGGAGTAGAAAATGTGATGGGGTGGATGGTGAGGGTGTCTGTGCTGTGGAGCAAGGCGAAAGGAGCAAGGAGAATGGAATAAGAGGTAATAAGTAAGGAAAGACGAGTAAACCAGCCTGTCAGCAAAAACCAGCTGAGTCCTGCAGGAAGAAAAGGAAGAAATTTTTTTTTATTTACAATAGTGAGTTTTATCTCCAATTATTTTTTGTGACCTCTGCCGCCACTCCGTTTCTTTTTACGGCCTTTTCGATCATGCTTTTTTCCTTTCCCCTTTGACCGGGATGATCTACTATTTGAAGAAGATTGTTCCATATCTGGTTTTTCTTTGGCCACTTCAATGGATATTCTGGTACCACTGATAATTTTTCCGTTGAGAGACTTTATAATTTGATTTTTCTTGCTGGCATCTATTTCAAAAAAGGAAAACTTTTTCATTACTTCGATCCTGCCGATCATGGCATCGCGAGAATTTAGACCTTCGTTTATGATGCCCATTAGGCGGGCAGGATTCACATTATGATTGCTGCCCACATTGATAAAGAAGCTCTCAAAGGTGGAACGCCGGCGTTCTTTCCGACTGAGTTTTTCCCGTCGGTCTTTCTGCTTGGGCTTTTTGTTCTCGGAAAGATTGATGTCCTTGGCATTTTTATAATAGGTCAGGAAGCGGTTAAACTCAGCAGAAACAAAATGCTTAATGAGTTCTTCTCTGTCTAGTGATTCCAGCTTTTCATAGATGGCAGGCAGGAAAGGTTCGATTTGGTTTTCATCCACAACGACTTTTTTGATCTTATCCATGAGGGCGTAGAGCTGTTTTTGACAGATGTCCCTACCACTGGGAACCTTCTCCTTGGAAAATGATATTTTGGATATCCTTTCAATTTCTTTGATCTTGCGGGTTTCCCGGGTGTGAATAATGGCAATGGAAATACCACTTTTACCCGCCCTGCCGGTACGACCGCTGCGGTGTACATATATTTCTGCGTCATCGGGGAGATTGAAATTGATTACATGGGTGAGGTCATTTACATCTAATCCACGGGCGGCCACATCGGTAGCCACCAACATATGAAGTTTCCGTTTTCTGAACTGACCCATGACCTCATCCCGTTGGGCCTGGGAGAGATCACCATGGATGGCATCTGCATTATAGCCGTCATGCATGAGCTTATTGGCAATTTCCTTGGTTTCTTTACGAGTACGGCAAAAGGTTATTCCGTAGATATGGGGATTCATATCTGCTATACGTTTGAGTACCTCATACTTATCAGAAGCATGAACCATATAGTACACATGCGTCACATTTTCAGCACCCAGATTCACCCGAGCTGCAGAAATTTCAGCGGGATTTCGCATATAAGTTTTGGTAATGGATAGTATTCTTTTAGACATGGTGGCAGAGAACAGGATAGTCTGTTTTTGCTGTGGAGTTTTAGCCAGAATTGCTTCCAGGTCCTCCTTAAAGCCCATGGTGAGCATTTCGTCTGCCTCATCCAGAACCACCCGTCTTATATTTTCAAGATGCAATCTTTTGCGCCTGATTAAATCCGTCGTCCTGCCAGGGGTTCCGATAACGATATGTGCTCCACTGCGGAGGGCTTTGGATTGGGTATCAATATTAGCGCCGCCATAAACCGCCACAATATGGAGTCCATTGATATATTTTGAGAAATTGGTCAGGTCTTTCGCAATTTGGATGCACAACTCCCGGGTGGGACAAAGTACCAGAGTTTGGGTATGTTTTTCTTCTAAATGGGTCAGATGTAAGGAAGGCAGACCAAAAGCGCCGGTTTTGCCTGTACCCGTCTGAGCGGTGGCGATGAGATCCTGTTTGGAGAACATGAGGTGCGGGATAGTCTGTGCCTGGATGGGAGTGGGTTTCTCAAATCCCATTTCAGTTATGGCCCTTAGAATATCTTCATTCAGCTTGGTATTATTAAACGATTCCATTAGGTTGATTTTTTCATAATGATTACTTAGGTATTTTTCCTAAGAACTATAAATAACCGAATAGTGTCTGTTATCCGGCTGTAAAACTTAATCCCCGGGGTTTGATTGTGAGCTATGTTTTAATATTCCAAGAGCATCAAATCACCTTTACCCCTAAATATTTTGAGTCTCGTTTTTATTGGGGAATGTTCCAATTTCTTCCAGCGTATATCCATCAGAATAAGTGGGTCTTTTCACCGCTGTCCCTAAATGGGGTGAGTTCTTTTCTGGTAATAGTTTGCATAAATATTTTCTTATATTCATACAGGATCCTACAAATTTCCTGATAAATTGTGAAGGAAAGCTGAAACCCATTGCATTCAATAGTGGTTCATCCAGGAAAGAGGCGATAAAAGGTTTACCTACAGGGAACATCCAGCGGGGCAGGTAAAAACCAAGGAGGAGGCTGCGGGTATATCCCCCTATTTCCTGATTGGTTTCTGAATATATAAATTTTTGTAGTTCATACTTTTTATGAAATGATTCAAATTTCTCAATACTCTCCGGAATATTGTAAATATGCATCCGTTTACCAACTTCCTGAAAGAAAATGAATAATGCCAACTTTTCTAAGTCTGTCAAACACCGCCAACCATATTTTTTTATCCAGTAAATAGGAACGAATACAAAGGTACTCAAGACATAGAGGAAATCCTCATTAGAAATGTTAAAAGCTCCATGCATTGCATTGAGCCGTTTGAATGCTTTTTTAGCTCTGGGACTGTTATAACCATTTTCCATAATTTCATACATGATGAGTTCTGTATCATCATACCGTTTTTGCGGGCGGTTTTTGAATTCACCGGTTTTAGCAAGGAGAGAAGAAATGCTGGGGATGGCAAAGGTGCGGAAGAACCCCAGCTCTAAAGAGCGTTCAATATCCCAGGGGAAGACATGGCAGGCAAGAAGGAAAACAATTTGTTGATGATCTTTTACAGGGTCTAATCCGCTAATCACATTGGAATATTTTTTCCAATTGGGGTACAACAAAAATCAGTCCTGTGTAATCTTTTTTTGGGAAATGAGATTGTGAATATCGTTCACAGCCAATAGAGCTGCCGAGCCGTACCATTCTTTCAATTCCATTATTAGGCTGCCCGCTTGAATGGCAGGGTCAGTATTGGTTAGTGCCTCTGCTTCTTTAATAGTTTCTACATTTAAAATGTAGATACCTCGCATATCACCCCCATCTAAAAAAGGACCGGCAACCACCAGTTTCCCTTCATTTGCTAATTTTTGAATATTTTGCAAATGAGCAGTCTGTAATTTCTGGGCTTCTTCAGGGGTTCGATCACGATTTGGCCCTGCTTTCAGGAATGCCAACACATATTTTTTCATACCGTATTCATCAGCACCAAATTCATCTGAAGCTGCAGATGTGTAAGTAATTTTTTCCAAAACTGTTTTCTCCTCTGAAGGTTGGCAGGCAAAGATGAATCCAATTAAAAAATAGAGATTAATTTTCATTTAATATTAGCTCCCAATAGCCTACATCTATCCACTGATTAAATTTAAAGCCAACTTCTTTAAGCTGTCCCACTTTTTCGAAACCCAGTTTTTCATGGAATGCGACAGAAGGATTATTAGGAAGTGCAATTCCTGCCAATAGAGCATGCACCTGCATGTGTTCCAACTGGTCAATTAAGGTTTGATAGAGTTTGCTGCCAATTCCCTTTCCACTTTCGCCGGGCGTTAAATAAATAGTAGTTTCAACCGTTGGTTTATAGGCGGACTTAGACTTCCACTCACAGGCATAAGCGTATCCCAGAACGGTATTTTTATGTTCATAGACTAGCCAGGGAAAGTCTTTTGAGAAGGCAAGTACCTTTCTTTCCATCTCCTTTAAACTTAAAGGTTTTTCATCAAAGGTGAAGGCAGTATGTTCAATATAATGATTATAGATGTCTGTAATGGACTGGATATCATTCAAATTGACAGGTCTGATCATGAGATATTAATTCCAAAGATAATCGAGAAGAAAATATTGTAAATATGTAAACCCTTTACCTATACTTTACCTATTGTTTACATATTGGGATAATGGTTTGTTGGCAATAAAGTATTTTCTTTGACGCCCTATTTTTTTTGAGTAAATATATTCCAATTTAACCATTTGGTTTAAATCTTTATGAGCTGTTACTCGTGAAACATTATAAATAGTACAATGAGTGCTTACTGTTGTATAATTATTTATATCGGATAACAGGAAATGAAGCAATTGTTTCTGCCTTTCATTTAGTAAATCAGTTTTATCTAATGTCTCATCTAACTCTTTCTTTTCATTTCGTTTACGGCGTATGTAATTATTGAATTGTTCTAATGCAAGTAAGATTTTTTTAATGTGATAATCATAAAAGTAGGTAAGATCACCTCCATCCTGTTCAGAGTAAAGATAAGCTCTACCATATTGAGCAGGTGATTTTTTTATAATAGTTGAAATTGGGAGTAGGGCGATTCCCCAATAATTCTTTCTTAACAGATACCAGTAAAATAAGGCCCGGGCTAATCTGCCGTTTCCGTCCGTAAACGGATGTAGGTATCCCACCCAGAAATGTAGGAAAATAGCCTTGAGAATGGGATGTATAAATTCATGTGTATCTGCATCATTTGCAAACCTTACAAGCCTCTTTATTTCCTTTTTTAAAAATGGGATATCGGGAGGAGTATGAGCAATTTTTTGCGTTCTTTCATCAATGACATATATTTCATCTTTTTTTGTTCTGTAGCGACCCTGTTCTCTCAAAGGGATATCAGGGTCTTCATCTGTAATAATTTTGTGGAGTTCAAGAATTATACTTTCACTAAGATCTTTATATTTAAATTCAGCTTCAATGCATTGCAGAGCCTTAAAATTATTGATGATCATCCGCTCACCTTTATTTAAGGGTTTCCTGTTCTCACGGATTAATTTTTTTGCTGCTTTTCGTGTAGTATTGGCACCCTCCAATTGACTGGAGGCGATAGCTTCTTCAATGAGTCCATTCATCAGAAATTTTTGTTTACTTTGGTGAGAAATTGAAGCATAGGGCGCAAACAATTCTCCCCCTATGGCAGTATCAATCTGATAATGCCATTTCTCACTTTCAGGTCTTGAGAAAAAAGTAAATGGATTCCCGTTTTCCTGCTTTATAGGTGTAGTAATTGAAAATATTGATCTAAGATCTCGTGCCACCGACCAAGCTTCAGTGGTACTCATTTTCAAAGGCGGTTTTTTATACTTTGCCTTGTCCCAGTATAGATAGTTTGGACTATTTAAACTATTAAAGTAGTTTTTGTGAAAAACTGCTGAGTTTGAAGCAAATTTTTTTCCGGCATTTTCTTTTATTTTATCAGTCAGCCGGGGTTTTTCTAATTGCAGATGTAGCATATAAATGTAAAGTATTGATATATAGTTTACATTTATTAAACATATCCCTCCAATAATAAATATGTAAACTCTTTACACATACTTTACGCGTTGTTTACCTATTGGGAATTTTATACCCAATTTTCATATTAATATCTGAAATAAATTTGTGAAAACTATTTTATGTAATTCTTATTAATCAAACAGTACATAAGCTTAAGGGGATTAACCCTTAGATTATCATCCTCTAAATTCACCAAAAACAAGGAGAATTCTTGGCTAATCTCATACTCGACATCGAGACTGTACCCCGACCATCCATTGATGAAGCGGTGGAGGCAGCGATTTCAAAAAAAGTGCAGGCACATATTGAGCGTACCGGGGAGGATCCGGAAAATGCAGAATCGCTGATTCGCTCTACTTCACCCTTCTTTGGGCAAGTACTCTGTGTGGGACTGCGTTGGCTGCAAGATGACGGCAGCTCACGGGACAAGGTAGTCTGTGAAAATGATGAGGAAGCAACTCTGCAATCCTTTTTTGATATTATCAATCACTCAGGCACTAAGGGTGTGCGTTTTGTCCATTATAACGGAATGGGGTTTGACATTCCTTTTCTCATCGTCCGGGCTGCTCACTATGGAATTGAAATCCATAATTATAATTTTAAAGATTTACGCCGCTTTTCCTATAAAAGTCATATTGATCTCATGATGTATCTATGCAGCTGGAATAATTATAATGCCATCAGTATGGATGTTGCCTGCCGCTCATTTGGAATTTCATCCCCCAAAGAAGGAGAGGTAAAAGGAGAAACCGTTGCTAAAGCCTTTGAGGAAGGTAACATTGAAGCCGTGAATGAATATGTCATGCGGGATGTGGAAGCCACCCACCAGTTATTTGAAAAATTGCAAAAGTATATCCCCTGATCTGATTGATGTAAAATGAGACCTGAAGAGTTTCTCAATCAGTATAAATCAGCCTTGGCAACCCAGAAGTGGGAAGAAGTGGCTCCCTTAATTCATGAAAATGCCTGTGTGATTTTCAGCAGTGGAACCCATAAGGGAAAAAGGGAAGTGAAGCAGGCATTTGAAAGAAATTTTGCAAGTATAAAAGATGAAACCTTTACTATTTCCAATGTTCATTGGATTAATAAATCGGATGCTTTTGCTGCGTATCTTTTTAACTTTCATTGGAGCGGTATTATGGACGGTAAATCTGCTTTAGGCAGCGGCAGAGGTTCTTCGGTAATAGTATGTGAAAATGGTAAATGGTTGTTATTAGTAGAACATTTAAGTCAATAAGGATGACATCTTTTCACCCAATTGGTATGATAGAAAGATGTCATCCATTAATCTGGATATTCACTTGAAGTAATTATAAAATGACCTCTTAAAAAATTATGAGTTCTTCTTTAAAATTTGAACCATTTAACTATTATCATATTTATAATAAAGCTGTTTTAAAAACAGGTTATTTAATTCAGAGGATAATTACAGTTTTTTCCTTAATAAATTCACCCTTTACACAAAAAATGTGTTAGAATTATTAGCTTATTGTTTACTTCCTAATCATTTTCATTTTTTAATCAAAACGAAGGATGTTGAATCGAAACAACTAAGCGAGCAATACAGAAAATTTGCCATTTCCTATTCCCATTCATTTAATAAAGTTAATGAATGAAAGGGAACACTATTTGAAAGACCAATTCAGAGGAAGAAGATTACAGATGATGAATATTTAATCTCCTCCATATACTATATTCATTCAAATCCTGAGCATCATCATATTTGTAGTGATTTCAGAGAATATAAATGGAGTTCTTATCATGATGTAGTAAATGGAAAAATTGAATTTGTTAACATATCAGAAGTACTAAAGCTGTTTAACGATTTAGATTATTTTATTGATTTTCATAATGAAAAAAGAATGGTGGGAAAAGGATGACATCTTTTCACCCAATTTACAAGAAAGAAAGATGTCATCCTTTTTCTCATCTTTTACCCTATTTGCAAGAGAGAAAGATGTCATCCATGTACTCAAATTTACCCCCTTTAGCTTGAAAAATAGGATAATTCTCTTAACCGATCCATTTGTCAAATGACAAGTGACCAATGACCAATCCAGCCATTGACCATTGACTAATCTAACTAATGACCAAACTTAAAATAGGTATTCAGCTTACCAAAAATCCAGAGAAGTATCAGAATCTCCTCTCTATTCTGAAGTCTGTAGTCACTTCAAATAAGGGACTTGAATTTATCCACATTCCCACAAATGAAGAATTGGAAAGGTTTATAGCACATATTGATATTCTCACCACTTATTATCTCCCGGAAGAAATTTTTGCTATTGCCAATGGCAATTTGAAATGGGTGCATTTTGGTAACGCTGGTATTGAACAGAGTCTCTATCCAACTATTTTGAAATCCAAAACCATCATCACAAATTCCAGGGGCGTGCATGCTGGCCCAGTTTCGGAATTTGTTCTCTCTGCCATGCTGTATTTTGCTAAACGCTTTAAAGACTGCCAAGAATTTATGCAAACCGGTGAGTGGACACAATGGGAGGTTGCCCGACAAATGGTTCAGCTAAAGGGGAAGACAGTTGGAATTATCGGCTATGGCGCCCTGGGAAAAGCCATTGCAAAAAAAGCCAAAGCCTTTGATATGAAAGTTATTGCCACAAGAAGACTACAGAAAAAAGTGGAACATAAAAAAACGGTAGATGAGCTCATTCCACCAGATCAGCTCAATCATCTTCTGTCTGAAAGTGATTTTATAGTCATTGCCTGCCCCCTTACCCCATTAACTCATGGATTGATTGGTAAAAGGGAGTTGGCTAAAATGAAGTCTTCTGCAATTCTCATTAATGTTGCCAGGGGTGCCATTATCAATGAACAGGATTTGATTAAAGCATTAGATAAGCGCATTATTTCCGGAGCAGCCCTGGATGTATTCACTCAGGAACCATTGTGGAAAGATAGTCCTTTATTTACCTTGGACAATGTATTTTTATCGCCTCATATTTCAGGCAACTTTCCCGAATATCAGCATGATGTGGTAGTACAGTTTGCCAACAACCTGAATAGTTATCTTTCCGGAAAAGCCCTGAAAAACCCAGTGTGTAAGAAGCGACTATACTAATGATAGACTGTCATTCGAAACAAAGTGAAGAATCTAAAAGCTCTGGTTGATGATAGTTAATCGAGAATCTTCTTTCCACTCAGAATGACAACATAACTGACCTCCCCTTATTCCCCTCCTAGGCAAGGAAGGGAAGAGCGAAGCGAAGGGGTGGTTTTCAACAGATATATGAAAGAGAATTTAGATGAAAGCACTCTACCCTGAAATTAAACCCTATACCGAATTTAAACTGCAAGTCTCTGAACTCCACACTATCCATGTAGAAGAGTCGGGCAATCCGGAGGGTAAACCGGTGATTTTCCTCCATGGTGGTCCCGGCGGGGGTATTGAACCCATTTACCGCCAGTACTTCAATCCAGATACATGGCGGATCATTATATTTGATCAGCGGGGTTGTGGACAGAGCACTCCCCATGCAGAACTGAGAGAAAACACCACCTGGGATTTAGTAAAAGATATTGAGAAAATCCGTGAAAAATTAGGAATTGAGACCTGGGTGGTTTTTGGAGGAAGCTGGGGCTCTACCCTCTCTCTAAGCTATGCCATTACTCAACCTAAGCGCTGTAAAGCTCTGGTACTACGGGGAATATTTATGATCCGCAAAAAAGAGATAGACTGGTTCTATCAGGAGGGAGCCTCTTATATCTACCCTGATGCCTGGGAGCATTATCTAAAGCCCATTCCTGAAGCTGAGCAGCAAGACTTAGTGGCAGCCTATTATAAGCGGCTTACTTCAGAAGACGAAGTAATCCGTCTGGAGGCAGCTAAAGCCTGGGCAATTTGGGAAGCCAGTACCAGCAAACTCTTTCAATCCGAAGATTATCTGCATCATTTTGAAGAACCAAAAGTGGCTGAAGCTTTTGCCCGCATCGAATGCCATTATTTTACCAATGTGGGATTTTTTGAAAAAGATCGCTGGCTGCTGGATAATGTGGATAAAATCAGGCATATACCTGCTGTTATTGTTCAGGGGCGTTATGATGTGGTTTGCCCTATGGTCTCAGCCTGGGAACTGCACCGGGCTTTCCCTGAAGCGGATTTTGAAGTGGTTCAAGATGCAGGGCATTCCATGACAGAGGAAGGAATTGCTGCTAAATTAGTGGAATATACAGATAAGTTTGTGGAGTTATGAGGTAATCAATTTTAACTCTTTTTTTACTTCTTCAATACTAATGAAATTATTAGAATCTAAAATTTGGAGTATTTCTTTCTCCGTCTTTGAATCTAATATTAATCCCTTTTGTTTATTTTCTATTCCTTTCATTTCACAAGTGATTTTATTAAGATTCGAGGAACATTTGTAAATTACTATCATTTTTATATCCCCCCACCATCATACTTTTCCAAAAACTCTTTAGCCCAATGCTCAAAATTTCCGGTTTGTATTTCCATTTGTATGGTATTCATAAGATGAATATAAAACCGCAGATTATGTTGAGTAGCAATGCGGTACCCTAAAATTTCTTCTGTCTTGAACAGATGATGAAGATAGCCCTTTGTATAAATTTCTGATAGGGGAGATATGCCACTATTATCAATGGGGGTGAAGTCTGATTTGAATTTGGCATTGCGGATATTCATCTTACCATCGAAGGTAAATAGCTGGCCATTCCGGCCATTGCGGGTAGGCATAACACAGTCGAACATATCCACACCCCGGGCAACATTGCGTACCAGATCAGCAGGTGTTCCTACCCCCATGAGGTAGCGGGGTTTTTCTGTAGGGAGAAATTCATCCATCCATTCCACCGTTTCCAGCATTTCGGGCTTGGGTTCACCCACTGCCAACCCACCAATGGCGTAAGCATCAGCCTCTAATTCACACAGTTCCAACGCTGATTGTTTACGGAGTTCCCTGTTAGTCCCGCCCTGAACTACAGGGATTAATACCTGCTTATGTCCATACAGTGGTTCTGTATTTCTGAAGTGTTCCATCCCCCGTTTTGCCCAACGGGTAGTAGTGTTTAGTGCATCAACCCAGGTTTGATGATCTGCATCTCCCGGTGGGCACACATCCAGCATCATCATGAAATCTGAGCCAATAATGCGTTGGATATCTACAATTTTCTCAGGAGTAAAATGATGCTCAGAGCCATCCAAATGAGAACGGAAGGTAACCCCGTCATCTGTAATTTTACGGTACCCTTCCAAACTGAATATCTGAAATCCACCTGAATCGGTGAGGATTATCCCTGGCCAGTTCATGAAATTATGTAATCCCTTTGTCTGCTTTAGAATTTCCATGCCTGGCCGGAGGTAAAGGTGGTAAGTATTGCTTAATAGTATGGAACTTGGCAGTTTGGATATTTCCTCGGAGGACTGGGTTTTGACTGCACCGTAGGTTCCCACCGGCATGAAAAAGGGAGTAGTAATCTCACCGTGATCTGTATTGATTACACCGGTGCGGGCAGAGGTATTTCCGCAACGAGAGGAAATAGAAAATATTGGGGACATCTTAAATTAATTCAAGTGGTTTTATCTAATCTTCTCAATCCCTGAATGAGTTCTTCAATCACCACTTTCAGGATTGCGGCCAAAGGAACAGCCAGCAGCATGCCTACAATGCCGCCAATGGATCCTCCCAATAAAACCAGAATAATCACTAACATAGGGTGCAGCCCCACAGAACCGGAGAGAATATAAGGAGACATCACCAGATTATCAATGAGCTGCACAATTCCGAATACACCCAGTATGAGCAGCACATAAATAATGGACAGCGGCATAGCCTGATCGGTTATGAGATAGAGAATGACTGCCGGTATCATTCCCATCACCGGCCCTACAAAGGGAATAAGATTGAACAGCCCTGCCGTAAGTCCTATGACTATGGTATAGGGTATGGAAATACCCGTGATCCATTGTAGAAAGTACAGGCCTATGATGGAGGTAACTGCCACTGAAAGAGCTGCCAGGAGTTGACCCCTTATATAAGAGTGTACCTGTGAACCAATTTTTTCGATCAAAGAATTAGTGAGTCCATAATATTTCCCCGGGACAGTCATAACAAATGTTGTTCTGAAACTATCACCCTCCAACAGAAAGAAAATGGTAAACACCAGAATAATAAGAAAAGATAAAAAAGCAGAACCCAATGCAAAGGCAAGGCTACCTGCGCCACCTAATACCCTTTTGATATTTTCCAGAGCAATTGCCCAGATATCAGACATGGTTGAGTCCAGATTTGTGAGGGATTGGGTTATAAATTCAAAGAGGGCTGTGGGTAGAAATTTTTCATAAATGAAGAGTAATTTTTCCTGGAGGCGGAAAAAGGATTCCATTGTAAGGAATGATTGAAAAGAAACAACCTGCCTGGCTACAACGGGCCATAGAGAGCCGGAAAGAAATATCACCAGAATAAGTACGGTTAGAGTAGTAATGGCAACAGCCCATTTTCTGCTGCCAATTTGTTTTTCCAATAATTTTACAGCAGGATTTAAAATGATTCTGCCAATGTAGGCAATACTCAATAAAAGCAAAATGGAAAAAGTATGTTTCCAGAAAAACACTATTACGGAGAGGGGAAGCAGCCACCACAGATTATGAATAATAAACTTTGCTGTTCTATTCATTTCAATTTAGAGGGGATAATATTGTAATGCACTAAAAGTTTTCTTTCCCCTGAAGAAGAAAGCCGCTACAATACTTTCAGAATAAATTTCACAAAGTGTAAACCGGCAATTATTCTTTAAAAATTTTCGCCTTGATTTTAAATAACCAGGGTGTACTAAAACCCACAGCCAGGCCCTAACTATTGCAAAGCTATGCGGGAGAGCTAATTTTATAACCTGAGATAAAAATGCAGTAAGCTCAAGCATCATCCGTGGAAATATGGCAGTAAGGATATCCTCCCAAGGTTTATTGGTAAGGAGTAAAACTAAACTGTTGCGATGGTTAAGATAGGTTTTTTGTGGAGAGGCTGCAGGCAGAGTTGCACCACCATGATGGTAAATCACAGACTTTGGTTCCACCCAGACTTCATATCCGGCTAATTGAGATTTCCAATGGTAGTCAATTTCTTCCATATGAGCGAAGAGGATTTCATCAAATCCACTTAATTGATGGAAAATGGATCTGCGCGTTAAAAAGGCAGTACCTGATGCCCAGAATATTTTTTCCGTTGTATCATATTGTTGCTCATCTTTTTCAACCTCGGTAAAAATCCTGCCCCTTGCGAAGGGGAAGCAAAGCCAGTCCATATACCCGCCACAAGCACCTGCATAATCAAAAAATTGAGGGGAATCAATATTTTTTATTTTTGGTTGCACGGATGAGATTTTTGGGTTTTCTTCCAGAATCTGTACTAATGGTTCAATCCAGTCTGGTTCATGAATTGTATCATTATTTAATATGAGGAGATATTCTCCCTTTGCCTCTTTTGATCCCAAATTGCAGCCACCGGAAAAACCACGGTTTTTGGCAGATTCCACAACCCTGACTTCCGGGAATTTTCCCCTTAATTTTTGAATACTGTCATCCGGTGAGGCATTATCTACCAAAATGATTTCCAGGTTTGGGTAAGTTGATTCCTCTAAAGAAATAAGACAATTTTCCAAAATTTTCCATCCACCATGATGGGGGATAATAATAGATACCAGGGGAATAGAGGGGTGAGCAGCCATTATTGTATCGTTTGATTTAAAATGGAAAGCCATTCCATTGCTTGTGAATCATTAGGATGGGATAAAAGCCAATAGTCTAATTTTTCTTTAGCATCTTCCAATCTATCTGCCTTGGCATAAGTTTGAACAAGAGTATAGAGAAAGTCAGAAATATAAGGGTATTCATCAAATAGTTCCTCAAAATGAGCAATGGCAGCCTCATAGTCCTGAAGCTCATTCAGATAAATT
>CAZKEL010000005.1:0-8222 GCA_964551815.1 uncultured bacterium | reverse complement strand
TTCCTCAAAATGAGCAATGGCAGCCTCATAGTCCTGAAGCTCATTCAGATAAATTTGTCCCACATACATTTTGGTTTCCAGGCTTACATCTTCGCGTTCAACCACCTGAGTAAGGCGTTTTTTTAATTCGTCCGGCTTCCCTGCCTGTTTATAAATTCTGCCGATTTGAATATCCAGATCAGCATCAGTAGTGGGAATGACAGACGTTGGGAAATAATCTTCCATTTTATCCAGCAGTGCCAAAGTGGTTTCTTTATCCTCTTCCTTTCCGGAATATAATTTTTCAAGCCCCAGCTGCAAAAAACTAGAGCGATAGTTTTGTATCAACCGTTGGATATTCTCATTAAAAAACACTTCATCATTATCCAGATTGGTATAGCGGTAAATGCCATTTCCGGCAGCTATATGTTCCAGATAATCATCAGGCTTTATAATCATGTTTTCATGATCAGGGGCTTTTGAAATATTCTGTACCATTCTGTCAAAATTCAAACGTGGCATGGAAGACCGCCCAGTGGATTTTTCATAAGTGACGCGGTAAACCAAACCTTCCATTTCAAGATAATTGTCTAACCCCAATCGGTTTCCTGGTGCAACGGTAACCGCAAAATATACCGGTCGGGTTGCCATTGCATCTTCTAAAATCTGCAATATCATTACATCCTGCACCCGAAGATAATTACTTAGTTTTGGGGATATGTTCCACTGAAACATTTCATCTTCGCTGCCAATGGTAGCTTCTGCAGGACCCCAATTGTTTAATATACCAAAATTAGCAACGGAATAAGGAGTTCCATACTGTGCCTTCGTGAACTCATTATACATGGACTTTAACTCACTCCATTTTGTTGTCCATTTATTCAAAGCATAAGCTGTACCAAAGACAGGATCCAATTTTTTGATGTTTTCATCTTTCAGCTGCAAGGGGATTTGGGGAGGTTCATTTTTCAGCTGTTCGATGTACCATGGAGTGTTTAGCAGACTCAGATTCACCACTCTCACATCTTTGCGCACCCCCTCCACTTCCTGAATGTACCAGAGTGGGAAAGTATCGTTATCCCCATTGGTGAAAATAATTCCGTCTGGTTCACAGGAATTTAGCATATTATAGGCATAATCCCAGGCTACATAATTCCCCTTCCGGTTATGTTCCTTATAATCTTTTGCGAGCATGGAGATAGGCATAGCCACAAAAATAATTCCCGTTAAGCCAATGGATACAAAGGCGGCAATCTCTACTCCTTCCAGCCATTCACGGATTTTCTCCTGCAGGGCTGCCACACCGATTCCAATCCAGATGGAGAAGGTGAAGAAACTGCCCACATAAGAATAATCTCGTTCTCTGGGTTGAGGGTCGTATTGGTTCAGATAGAGGATGATCATGATTCCCGTTGCCAGAAACAAAGAAAGGACAGCCAATGCTCTCTTCCAATCTCTGCTGAAATGAAAAATTAATCCCACAATTCCAAATAGCAGCGGTAGAGGTAAACCATATCTACCCCAGTCTATCCCTCTTAATTTTTTAATGAGATCCCCTTTCAGAGTCACCAATTCCCAGCTGCGTTTTTCGTGAGATTCCTTTCCGATAAACTGCCAGCCGAAATAGCGCAGATACATTTCCTTAATTTGATAGTTCCAGAGGAAGTTCAGTTCTTCTTCTGAGGTGGGATCATTCTTGTTTTCTGTCCAACGGGAAGAGTAAGAGCATTCAGCCCTTGCCAAAGTAAAGGCTGGGTCGAGAATTTTCCAGTCGCCGTATTGATCACGATTCATGTATGCCAAAGCCCCTTCAATAGAATCGGGATTATTCTCGTTGATAGCAGGGTGCTGGGTAGCACGGATAAAAATAGTGGTATAAGTAGAAAATCCTACGATAATGAGTACCAGACAGGTAAGAAGGGTGGACAATTGTGGATGTTTTTTCATTACGGCAAAGGCGGTTATTCCGAATATTCCCAGAATGATAACGGCAGGTACCATTAACCCATAGCTGTTGGCAAGATTGGGTATCCCTTTTATGATTCCTAAGTAGATTATTATGAAAGTACCCAGGGTGAACAGTATGGTAAGAAGAAAGGTACTCCATTTGAATTCATACTTATTAAAATAAATGATGAGGGCGATGAAGGGTAGAGCCAGCAAATTCAATAAATGGATACCTATAGCAAGGCCGAACATATAGGCAATAATGAGAATATAACGCACATTTCCGGGGTGTCCTGAGTTTGTACTCCATTTCAGGATGAGCCAGACTACTATGCTGGTAAAAAAGGTGGAAAGGGAATAAACCTCAGCTTCTACTGCATTGAACCAATGTGAATCAGTAACAGCAAAAGTAAAAGCACCAATAAGTGCACTACCATAAGTGATAAGTCCGTCGGGCCAGCTTTTTACACTTCCCCGATATTCTTCAATGAGTTGTACAATGATGAGATAGAGGAACATGACGGCAAAAGCACTAAATAAAGGTGAAATTAAATTTACTCTTGCACCCAGATCATCAAAGGTGGGAAGCTGGGAAAAGAAATTTCCCAGAAGTAAATAGAGAGGTGTCCCCGGAGGATGAGGAACCCCCATGATGATGGAAGTGGCTATGAATTCTCCACAATCCCAAAAGGAGGTTGTGGGAGCCATGGTTAGAATGTAGATGATGAGGGAATACAGAAAAGTAATCCCTGCTAATAGTTTATTGGTATTATTCATAGGTTTTATTAATTGATATTGACAAATTCCAGCATATGCCGGTAGTTTTCTTTAAATTGTTCCTTAATATTCTGATTTTTTTCCAATTGGAGGTTTGGGTCATTGGCAACCAGATCAAATGCCTTTTTTCGGGTTTGTCTGATGATGGCACCGTCTTCTGTAAAATTAGCTATTTTTGATTTAATATATCCATGCTGCTTTTTGCCAAAAAACTCTCCGGGACCTCTCAGTTTCAAATCTTCGTCTGAAATTTTAAAACCGTCAATGGTAGATTCCATTACTTGTAGTCTGTAAACCGATTCAGGGGAATTGCCATGTTTTACCAGAATGCAATAAGATTGATGACTGCCTCTGCCAATTCTGCCTCTCAGCTGGTGCAGCTGAGTCAATCCAAAGCGTTCTGCGTTTTCAATAACCATTACCGTAGAATTGGGAATGTCAATTCCAACTTCAACCACGGTAGTGGCAACTAAGCATTGAATGTGATTCTCTGCCATGGCTGCCATTTGTGCATCCCGTTCTTCTTTTTTCATTTTCCCGTGGATATAGCCTATGGTGTAATTTTGAAAAACAGTTGAGCTGAGGTGTTTAAAGCCCGTGTCAGCGGCTTTCCAGTCCCGTGTTTCTGATTCTTCGATGATGGGATAAATTACAAAGCATTGCCTGCCTGCGTCCATTTCCTTTCGCATGAAATCATATACTTTATCCATGCGCGTGGGTTCCACAACTTTTGTAATAACGGGAAGGCGATTTTTTGGAAGCTCATCTATGATGGAAATCTGCATATCTCCGTGGATAGTAAATGCCAGGGTACGCGGAATAGGGGTGGCAGTGAGTGCCAGAACCTCGGGGGTATAGCCTTTGTCAATGAGGGCTTTCCGCTGCTCAACGCCAAAGCGATGCTGTTCATCTACAATGATCATACCCAGATCCTGAAAGGAAACAGTTTTCTGAATCAAAGCGTGTGTACCCACCACTAATTGAATGTCTCCATTTTCTAAACCAGTGTAAATTTTTTCCCTTTCGCCTTTTTTCATATTTCCCGTTAGCAGGGTAATTTTCATTTCTGCCGGTTTACAGAATGCCTTAAAACTTTTATAATGCTGCTCAGCTAAAATTTCAGTAGGAGCCATCACTGCAACCTGTGAACCATGACTTACTACAATGGCAGCAGCTAAAACAGCCACAATAGTTTTCCCCGAACCCACGTCTCCCTGAATCAGGCGATTCATAGGTACCTTGCTGCCTAAGTCATTGCGGATATCTTTTAATACCTGAATCTGGGCCGCAGTAAGGGAGAATTCCAGTTGATCAAAAATGAGTTTTTCGTATGCTCCCCTTTTTGAAAAGACCCTTCCCCGTTGATCTTCCTGTTTCATTTTCTTCAATGCCATGAGCAGCTGCAGAAAGAAATGTTCATCATACTTCAATCGAAAAACAGCGGACTTAAGATGTTGGGCATCTGCGGGATTGTGAATTTGAAGCAGAGCTTCCCTTAATGAAAAAAGCCCTTCTTCATCACGAAACTGAATTGTGAAATAATCGGAAATTTGAGCGGAAACCAGCTCCAGGGCAGTCTGAATGATTTTACGGAATCCCCTGCTGTCTAAGCCTACTGCTTTTAACCCGGCAGTGGATGCGTATTGAGAAAGAATTTTGCCTGTATTTACAGGGTCTTCTCCATCTTCAAGGATATCGAATTCGGGATGTATAATCTGGAATCCATTTCTAAATTCGATTTTCCCAAAAACAGCTATATTGTCACCAATTTGGAATTTTTCAGAAATCCAGGAGATACCATTAAACCAGACACAGCTTAGGTATCCATTTGAATCAACTAAATTAAGCTGAAAAAATCTGCGCCTGCCTGCCCGTTTTAAACCAAAAGACTCTACTTTCCCTATGAGAACTGCCTCTTCTCCAATTTTAACCTGATTAATTTTTTTGATATTGGTGCGGTCTAAGTAGCGACGGGGAAAGTGATAGAGAAGCTGTCCGGTATTTTCAATACCAATCTTTTTTAATTCACTGCCCCGCTGGGGACCAACACCCTTCAGGTACGTGATATCAGTTTCAATATTGGTCTGGTAAAAGGTGGTTGCCGAAGTCATCAGCAAATAGTCTAAATTTAGATTTGGAGGGCTTCCAGATTTTGACGGAGTTTATGCAGATCTGATTGATAGCCTTCCTGCTTTTTCCGTTCATGGGACACTACCTTTTCCGGCGCCCTGCTGACAAAATTCTCATTATCTAATTTCCGGGAAACTGCGTTGAGCCGACCTTCCATATCTACGATCTGTTTTTCCAAACGGCCTATCTCTGTGGAAACATCTATAAGACCGGAGAGAGGGAGGAATAATTCCAAGCCCTGCACTACTGCTGTAGCAGATTGGGCAGGTTTCTCCAGGTCTGCTCCCATTTCAATGTTTTCCAGTTTTGCCAGGCGGTTCAGATAACCAGAATGTTGGTTCAGAGATGCACAGAGTGCAGCATTGCCACGCACAATGAGATTAGCAACCTTACCGGGAGACACATTCAGAGTTGAGCGCATATTTCTTACGGCAGTTATTACCTCCATTAGTAACTGAATATCTTTTTCTGTTTCTTCATTAATCAGTTGGGGATCTGAAGCTGGCCAGGCAGTAGAAATGAGTAGGGTTTCACTTTCCCATTTAAAACAATTCCATAATTCTTCTGTTATAAATGGGCAGTAAGGATGAAGAAGTTTTAAGATTTCCCGAATGACATGTACAGAAACAATTTGTGCTGTTTCACTATCAGAAACATCTGTTCCGTAAAAGCGGGTTTTGGCAAATTCAATATACCAGTCGCAGAAGTCACCCCAGGTAAATTCATAGACTTTTTTAATTGCCTCATTTAGCCTGTATTCTGTGTATGCATGATCCACTTCTGCGATTACCCGGTTCAATTTAGAGAGAATCCAACGGTCAGAGTCATCTAAAGAATCTTGTGAAAGAGAGTCAAATGCTTGAGGAAGCCCGTCAGGTAAATTCATGAGTACAAAGCGGGCGGAATTCCAGAGTTTGTTCATAAAATTCCTGCCTTGTTCTAATCGTTCTTCTGAATATAAAATATCCAATCCCTGGGGAGCGATGAGAAGCACGGATACTCTTACTGCATCAGCACCATATTTTTCAAACAGATCTAAAGGATCAGGGGAATTGCCTAAAGACTTACTCATTTTCCTGCCTTTTTCATCCCTAATGATACCGGTGAAATACACATTTGAAAAGGGGACTTCATTTTTTACATACAACCCCGCCATAATCATGCGGGCAACCCAGAAGAAAATAATATCGGGACCGGTAACCAGATCCTGGGTGGGATAAAAACGTTTTAAATCTTCCGTTTCGTCGGGCCATCCCAAAGTGGCAAATGGCCAAAGCCAGGAACTAAACCAAGTATCTAAAACATCAGGGTCCTGCACTAAATCTTTACTACCGCAGGCAGGGCAGGACTCCGGTTGATCAATAGAAACAATGGGCTCTTTACAGTCCAGCTGGCATTCCCCCACATCATTCCCCCGGCAATACCATACAGGAATGCGATGCCCCCACCAAAGCTGCCGTGAGATGCACCAGTCTTTAATATTTTCCAACCAGTGGTTATAGGTTTTCACCCAGCGCTGTGGATAGAATTTTACCTTTTTCTCATTGACTGCTTTCAGAGCGTCTTCAGCGAGAGGTTCCATCTTTACAAACCATTGTTTTGACAGATACGGTTCTATAACGGCATCTGTCCGCTCAGAGTACCCAACGGAATGTTCGTAGTCTTCAATTTTTTCAAGCAGGTGCATAGATTCCAATTCAGCTACAACTTTTTTCCGGGCTTCATAGCGGTCCAGCCCGATATATCCTTCCGGCGCTTTGTCATTTAGTTTAGCATCGGGGTGCATGATATTGATTATATCTAAATTATGACGCTGCCCCATGTCAAAGTCATTTGGGTCATGGGCAGGAGTCACTTTCACACAGCCCGTTCCAAATTCCATATCTACATAGTCATCAGCAAAGATGGGAATTTCCCGATTAGCAATGGGGAGTAATACGGATTTGCCTACCAGATGAGCATAACGATCATCCTTTGGATTCACAGCTACTCCGGTGTCACCCAGCATGGTTTCAGGCCGGGTGGTGGCGACAACCAGATAAGTATCAGAATCTTTAATGGGATAGCGGAAATGCCAAAGATGACCCTGTGTTACCTTATAAATAACTTCCTCATCGGAAAGAGCAGTCTGCCCCTGCGGGTCCCAATTAATGATGCGTTCACCACGGTAAATGAGACCATCCTTATACAGGCGGACAAAAATTTCCAGCACCGCCCGGGAATAATCTTCATCCATGGTGAATTTTTCGCGGCTCCAATCGCAGGATGCTCCCAATTTCTTTAATTGTTGTATGATAATGCCGCCAAACTTTTCTTTCCATTGCCAGGCATGTTTAAGAAATTCTTCCCGGCCAATATCCCGCTTATTTTTCCCTTCCTCTTTTAACTGTCGGGTCACTTTTGCTTCTGTAGCAATAGAAGCATGGTCAGTCCCTGGCAGCCAGAGTGTGGACTTTCCCTGCATACGGGCACGACGGACTAATACATCCTGAATGGTATTATTGAGAACATGCCCCATGGTGAGAATTCCCGTTACATTAGGTGGAGGAATCATCAGGGTGAAGGATTCATTTTTTGAATCTTGTGGAGGGAAAACATTTTGTGCATCCCATACTGAATACCAGCGGTTTTCTACCTCTGCCGGTTGATAGAGTTTATCCAGTTCCTTGATAGCCATGATAGTGTAAAATCAGAAGATTGAATGAGGGGGAAAGTTTACCTAAATTTTAGATTATCCTTTATAAGAAATTATCCAATTTAACTATTTTAATTTTAGATAACCACAAATGCCAATAGGGTACTGAAACCGATATAGAGATATATTAAAAATATTGGTGCCAGTAAAAATTTTAACGCAAAATAGCGATCGAATGTTATTATATCTCCAGTCTGCAAATATAATTTATTAGCCTGTGATCCTTCCATTAAGCTAAGGAGTATAATAAAAATACCTGACCAATGTGAATAATGGAGTGTATTCCGAATACTGATAAATGGTAGTACATTTGATTCTCCCGTTTTTTCTACCATTCCACCCCAGAGAAGTATGGGAACAATGATTAGTGTTATTGAAAAAAACACGCCCAATATTTTTTTCATATTTTGAATATAGTAAATATTATAACGAATATTTTTTTCATTATCAGTAAAATATACGAACAATGATTTAATGAGGTTAAGGAAGGAGTCACCTTTATAGAATAAAGTTAAAAATAGAATTATTACAAAAACAAAAATCAAATTATTACTTATAAAAATTGTCAAGTTTCCTCCGATTGAAATAATAACAAGATAATAAGCCATGGCAAAAATAAATCCAAAAATTAGGGTATGTACTAAAGAAGTAAACTTAAATTTTTCTTTTGGGTTATGTACATTGGGTTTTGGAG